>JAFATZ010000276.1 GCA_019243675.1 Ktedonobacteraceae bacterium
TGTCGAAATTGCTGCTTCCTTGGGAATCTCCTTCTGCTTTGCTCAATTTCTTAATCAGCGTCCGCTGCCAAAGGTGACAGCGGCTTATCGTCAACAGTTTCGTCCCTCTGCGTCACTGCGCGAGCCACGCGCAAGCCTTGCCGTACGTGTGCTCTGTGCTGATAGTGAGCAGGAGGCACAGCAACTTGCCTTGAGCTTTTGGCTACTCTCTGTGAGAGCATACGGAAAAGACAAGCTGCTTTCCTCAACCAAGCAAGTCCCATGTTTTCCCTCTCTTGAGGAAGCATCATCCTACCCCTATAGCGAGCAAGACCAAGCCCTCGCGTCTAAGTATGCGCTTCAGATGGTAGCTGGCGATCCTCTGCAGGTAAAGGAGGTTCTCATGGGAATGGCCAAACTCTATGGGGTTGAGGAATTGATACTCTTGACCATCTGCCCTGATTTCAAAGCGCGTCTGCGTTCCTACCAGTTGCTAGCTGAGGTTTTCGAACTAAAGCCAGTGTCTTCGTCCTTCTTGTAAGGATTCAATGTTAGACTTTAGGAGGAGGTTGATCCATCGGGCATAAGTGTCCCTTTGAGTGACTTGGTTACTGCTAATTGCTGATTTGTGATTACAGCCCCGCTCAGGTTGGCTTTGTCTAGGGTGACACCGCTCAGGTTGGCCCCGCTCAGGTCTGCATTCCTTAGATCGGCAGCGTCTAGGTCGGCACCACTTAGATGAGCAGTGTACAGGCGAGCAGCATATAGGTCGACACTACTCAGGTCTGCATTCCTTAGATCGGCAGCGTGCAGGTCGGCACCTTTCAGGTTGGCAGCGTGCAGGTCGGCACCTTTCAGGTTGGCACCATGCAAGTCTGCACCGCTCAGATCGGCACCATGCAAGTCTGCACCAATCAGGTCGATGCCTACCAGATGGACATTGCTCAAGTGAACACCGCTCAAGTGAACACTGCTCAGGTTGGCACCACTCAGGTTGGCACCACTCAGGTTGGCATTGTCTAGGTGGACGCCGCTTAGGTTGGCCCCGCTTAGGTTGACATTGCTTAGATCAGCATTGCTCAGGTCGATAACTGTATAATTCACGCCAATGAGGTGTGCATCTTGCAGAAATTGCAGTACAATCCTATTACGGTTTGCTCCTAGTCTATGCAGTGTTGTTAACGTCCATTCCCTTGCTACCTTTCTTACCTCATCATCCGAATTGGACTCGCGCAAATTATGGTTGAGTAATAGGTCTGACATATCATTCAGGTAAGTTTTCAGTGTTGCTTCCTGCTGCTGGTCATTTGCAATCTGCAGGTCGAGGTGAAGTTGCTGTTGATTGAGCGCGTCTTCGTGAATATTGAATAGGACGAAAGCGAGAGCTAAAACCACTGGAACAGCAAGAATGCCGAGCAACTGGAGCCAATCCCAGAGCGTCTTATCGGTTGCTACCGTCCTCTTGAGATCCGCTTTTCTTCGATTATTCTGAAGGGGAGTAAGTACCTTTGTGTCTTTAGGTGAGGTTCGAGGTAACTCCAGTCTGTTTTCATGCGAAATTGCGATCTGGCGTATAAGCTTGAATTGCCTTCTGTAGCCTTCATGGGCATTGTATGGTTGAGCTTTGAAATGCGGGTCCGTATCAGAGAACATCAGTATTTCTCCGTTTTGAAGTTGCTATCATTTCCATTTGGATATTGTTTACTCTATTAACACAAAACATTGTCCGTGGATATGGATTACCTCGTCTGAATCCTTCATCAATATCTGAATTACTGATGAGCTATTGAGCCTCTCTGTCTCTAAGTCTAGAGACAGAGAGGCTCAATTTGTTTCTTGTTTAAGGGAGAAGAGGCGCATTCTGCAAGGACGAATTTGCATTCTTGTTCGGTGAAGCGCTAGCATCTACAAATCTAGCAAGAATAGTTCTATTCAATTGGCATATCTCCATATGATCTTTAAATCCAGTAAACGTTCTCAAAGGTGTGCAGTAGCTGTTGATATTTCCCAAACTTTTAGGCAGCGGTTCTGTGGTACTCCAGTAAAAAGCAGCGTAAGTAGCGTCGCTCCAGTAGAGTTTTGCAGGTGTGTCTATAAAGTTGTCATTGACATACTGAGGTGTAATATCAACATCTACGTAATCTTCAGTCGCTACTATAGCGTAGGGTGGAAGATTCGTATTAATGTACTGAGCGGCTTCGGCCAAGATATCGCCAGAGAAATGGAAGAGGCGCATCTGGAAGCTCCAGAGATTGATTATAATGGTTATTCCCACAAGTATTGCCGTGCTAGTCTTTACGGCATATTTGTTTATGCGAGTCCGATTCCCAAGCATAGAGTACAGTTCCTTGACTAAGAAAATGTACAAGGGAATTAGCCATAATATCATGTACTGGGGGCTTTTCAGGGAGATACTCAGGGCAAATACAATGGCACCTAAAGCCCAACTGAGAGTGATTGTTTCTCCTTTCCTCTTGCCCAAAACCTGGTGTACGCAACGGATCAGCGTAAAAATGGAACCACCTATCAGAACAATAATAGTTGTGGGAAATATCCAGTACCTGCTGTATATTGCCTGAAGGGCTGTTATCGGGCTATATGACAAACCGGGTGATGAGGTTGCTCCTAGTGTACGATGAATTTGTACAATAGTAGCATAGTCGAAAAGACCGCCAAAGACAAGCTGCATACTGCTTACATATACTGCCACCACAGCAGTCGTTGCTATAAAGAGCAGAATATGTCCGCGTAGATGTTTTCTTTGCAGGATGAGATTGCTTGCAACGCTGATCAGCAGGAACACCCCTATATGTTTATATACAATTACCAATCCAATGAGTATACCTGTAATAAGATAACGCATAAAGTATCGTTTGCGATCAACGGAGTTGGTATTGGTAGCAAGGCAGTAAGCTTCCACGCCCAAAATGATAAGAATCATCTGCGAATTTTCCAAATAGATAGCTTGGTTTGTGAATAGTATCCACGCATCACTTCCAATTAAGAATAGCACTATAAGCGCCACTGTTTTGTTTGTGATTTTTTGTACAAAAATATATAATATCACAAGCATTATTAGTGAAGTGATGACACTCAAGAGTCTTCCTGTGAAGTAACTATCGCTCCCCCAGATTTTAAACCACTCTGCCAGAAGAAACATGAAGAAAGGGGGGTGGTAGAGAAATGGAATTGTTTGTTGTTGATATGCAGCTCTTACAGATGGAAAACCGTAGCGTGCAGTATAAGCTGCAGCGTAGCGGTAAATAGGTTCATCTACTTCAATACTGGTATGGAAAGCAGCAAAAACTCGCAGACATAAAGCCATAAGCAAGAATACTGCCACTATTCCGATCTCTCTTAGTCGGTCTAAATAAGGCATTTCAACAGCCATCATCCTTTCTCGATTCGCTCTTTCAACAGAACTGTCTGTCATCGTGCTTCGAGGCTGGGTCGATCATCGTAGTCTAAACATCAATGGATTAAGCTAAGCTACTGGCGAAGCTTCACCAACAAGTCACTGATGGCAGGGCTCATGTTCCCTTTATTAAGGAGAGTGTATACAACGCCAACAACCCAAAGGCCAATGTGCGTGACATCGAGCAACGGGAATAGTAGCGCTCGCAAGTCTCGCGCTTTTATGACACTCAAAATGCTAAATGGCGCGAGCCCTAGGCACACCACACTCAAAAGAACGCTAAGTTCAGCAAGTCCTGCTGTAGCGAATGAAGTTATAGACACGAGTAGTGTTCCAGCGAGGCATACAGTAAAAAGTATAGCTTTTACCATAAGTTGTTTCGTATAGCCACAGTGAGGATTATCGCGGTGAAATAGTAAAGCTCCGGCCCCGGCCGAAATCTGTTTTACCCAGCGGAATCTTCGCTTATGGTTACGGTAGACGCAAATAGTATCGGTGCAGAGAATGGTAAACCCTTTTAAGACAATTTCCCAAGCTAACCTGAAATCATCCCAATCGTATGTACAGTTGATAGGCCATCTGCCTCTCACACTTTCAAAAACTTCGCGTGAAATCAAAAGACTAGCTGTGATAGGGAACCCTCTCGCTTTTCCGATGGTTTTCTTTGAGAAGAAAAATGTTTTCCCATAGCGAGGCCACTCCGAAAATAGTGATCCGTCTTGGTACAGACCAGAAAGCGAATGATCATGCGGATGTCGACGACTTATTCCTGCGACACTATCAACGTTGTGTTTTTGCATCAACTCTAAGGATGAAGAAAGCCAAGTCCGTGGTGCAAATATTTGACTATCAGCAAGTGCAATGATATCGGCCCCTGCGTTTGTGGCTGCTTCGCAACCAACAAAGCGTTTCCAATTCGCATCCCTACCAGACCAAGAAGCAGGTCTTGAAACTTTTATACAATGCACTTTACTTCGATCTTCCAGATGCTCGAGAGCTTTCCAGGTAGTATCTTGATCATCAGAGTTACCGACAATAAAGATGCTTTGCAATCCAGGACAGTCTTGCTCGAGCATCGATTCAACACAAGCACCGATTGTACGCTGAGAATTACGCACAGGAATTACAACTGCTACATGGGCTAACGGTTGCATACTAATTTTCTCTCTTCCAATACATGCTAGCTTTACACTTTTCAATTTTCTGCAAACAGCTTCATTTTGTAATGAATTATACCTTGCAGAGTTATAATTTGTCAAGACTTTTGTAGGATATATATATATCTTAAGTACTACAATGTATTATCTTAGAGCAGTTTGATATCTGACATGTTGGACAAATATTCATTTGTCTGTTATCATGAAAAATGATGAGTATTTCTGATGGTCGGAAAATGAATAGCACTGGAAAGGTCGGAACTGAGAAAACAGATGGAAAAGAGGATAATTTCGTGAAAAGCACATTACAACAACTCATGCTTCTCCTCAAGAAGCGATACGTTGGCTTTGGACTAGTAGGTATAGGTGTCATGATGCTCGGTATTGTAGTACTGTATGTGCTTGTCCGATTTTGCCGAGTTGAACAAAATATTGCTTACTTCATTCAAGCTGTAGTAAGCATTGAAACGAACTTTGTTTTGAACAAGTTTGTCAATTGGAGAGATCGGAAGGGAAAATTGTTTCCGCAATGGATCAAATTTCACACGACCAAAATCGCAGTAGTCGTTTTAAACCAATTATTATTTGCTGTTTTGGTTTATTTTGAAATTCATTATTTGATCGCTACTGTAATAGGAGTAGGAGTTGCTGCAGTTGTTAATTATTTCACAAATGATAAGATTGTCTTTGTAGGTAGTAGTCAAAAGGAAAATACTATGCTAGAATAGCTGTATGGTCATTTGCCTGAACCAAGGCTTTCGCAGAGATCATCACGCCGCATTGTCTCTACTATGCGAAAGTAATGCGCTGATGGCTCAACAGTCGACAATGAGGTCCTACCTGCAATGCCATACTTACCAAGATTCTCAAGAAGTCTAGGCATCATAATTGCTCTAGTAAGTATTACTACAATTTTCCTTATAGTAGTAGCACGCGCTCTACTTTTGTCTATATACCCAACAACTCCTACTCTCTTCGAGGGTATTAATGTTTTAGTCACAGTAAACCCTTCACAAGTAGGTATTGCTGTTCCTGCCCATTTTATAGGGTTGAGTGCTGAAACACAAATGTTATGTGCTATGGTTACGCTTGATAACCAATCAAGTTCATATAGTCAACTCTTTAAAAATTTAGGCAGTGGAACACTTCGTATTGGTGGCAATCAGGGAGATCTTGCGAACTGGTCATCAAGCAGGGAGTATAGTTGTGCGTATAATAATACTACTGTCACGGAAAGTCTTGTAAACAAGACTATTTCGTTTCTTAATGAGATTGGATGGGACTTTAGCTGGTCTGTCAATTTAGGAACGTATGACCCAACAACCTATGCTGAAGAAGCAAATTATCTTATAACCGTTGGGGGTAACCGTCTAGATGCAATTGCTATTGGAAATGAACCCGATTTATACTACAGCAATGGACGGCGTCCCTCTTCATATGATTACACTATTTTCAAGTCTCAATGGGAAACATACAAATCAACTATTTTAGAGTTAAATTCAAAAGCACGATTTATGGGGGATGATCAGTGCTGTAATCTCTCATGGTTTCAAAGTTTTTTGAACGATGAATCGTCAGCAATTACGCTTGCAACCTATCACTATTATCCAACGTCAGAAACGGGCACAGGCTCTTCCGCGCCGATTGCCTCTAACCTTTTAAGTACTTCACTGATGGACAGCACTTTAACAGCGATAGATACTGCGAAGGCTTATGCAGATGCACATGGGTTACCCCTGGGGCTAACAGAAACAAATTCTACTGATGGTGGAGGTAAGCTAGGAGTTTCTGATTCGTTTGCAGCAACCTTATGGGGAAGCGACTATATATTTGATGTTCTTGAACATGGAATAAAGCGAATAAACTTTCATTTAGGCAGTGGTGGTGCGTCCTATGCAGCTATTGATGCACAAGGGGATGCAAAGGCACTCTATTATGCTTTACTTCTTTTTAAAGAGGCAGCACCTAGTGGAAACGTAATACAGCCACACGTTCTAAAAACTGATATTAACACTACAGCGCATGTAATACTGGGAAAAGATAATAAATTACATGTTGTGCTAATAAATAAAGATTTAACGAATACCGCAACTGTCCAACTGCATATAGCAAGAAGATATTGGCAAGCGACAGCACTTCTTCTTAGAGCTCCATCTGTTTCATCAACAACAGGTATTACTTTTGGCGGCACTTCTGTGGCTAGAGATGGCACCTGGACAGCAGACGCTCCTATCCCAGTTCGGTTAAACGGAGGAACAGATGCATATATTACTCTCCCACCAACAAGTGCTGCAGTTGTTACGTTGCAATAGACGCCAAAGTGCCATTTGCTTCCCGATTGTCCTCTACACTCGCGAGCAGTTGTCGCTCCTCATCCAGACAGGTGAGAGATGCGGTGACTCGGGCGGGTGCGCCAGCCTAGGTCACCGCATCTCTCAAACAATTGGAGCGGGGACTGCAGGCAGAGCCGGAGAAAATAAGACTGTTAGTTACTTTTCGCTTTGCTGCATCCACTCATTGCCTGGCAGTCGGGGATTATTCCACGTATCGCTGCGCAGCCGAATACCTCCCACCTCTGCACGCGTCCGAGTCTCTCCAGTGAGCTCGGACAGTATCGCCAACAGATCGTCGCAATCGTCCACAAACACCGGGGCACCCTTGTACATCTGATAGCCCATCTTGTCAGGTACCGCCGCCCCACGCGAGACCTCTCTCCAGGTGAGACCAGCCTGCTCACACACCTGCCCAAACGTCGGTTCGTGAGTCCGCTGAAGCAGATGGCTGCTCTTGGTAGTCATCGACCAAGTGGACTTCCAGTTCGTCGAGCGCATAGCTGGTCTGGTTGATGTGATTGAAGGCAGTGAGAATCCGTTCGGCATCCGGGTGCGTCACCCCTCGGTTGAGCAGCATGGTATACACATGTCTGTCATCGATGCCACTCACCTGAGCCAAGTTACCGATGTTGCCGCCTCCATGCTTGACGCGTAGATCGTACAAGGTGGGTTTGTGGGCAGGTCCTTGCTCCTCTACCATCGTGTCTGCCCTTTCCTCCTGCGACTCTCTTCGATGGTACTTCTGCCTTGGTCATGCAAGTACACGAAGAGCAGTCGTTCCCCAGTCAGATCGGAAAGCGCCTTGAGTCTGTGGTAGCACTGCTCGGAGGTCTCCTGTCCAGCAGAGGACGTGCCTAGTACTGGAAGGGGTTGGGTCTGCTGAATGGGTGGCTCTTGGCTCTGCCGATAGGGCGACCAGGGTTCTAAGTGTGCTGGTCTTTTCTTTTTGATCATTGTTAGTGTACCTCTTTGTGTTCTAAACTTAACAAACTTCCCTGCTCGGCTTCGTGTTCAACATCGATTTGTTGTATGACGCGAGCAATTTCGCGTTCATTCTCATCCATATGTCCTTCTTCTTGATACTTATCTCATGACTTCGTGGTACAATCTACGGAGACGAAGATAAAGTCCTCAAGAAGAAGGTACCCTGTTTTTTAGGCGTTATGAATGGATTATAAAGCTCATACGATTGGCGGTATATTCACTTTCTCACGCACTTATACGTTCGTGTTACACCTATACAAGGGGAATTTGCTATGGAGAGCCTACCACTTCATCACCACGGAATAGTCATTAAAGAGGCTCGCCAAGCGGCCTACATGACGCAAGAAGAGCTAGCGGAAGTCTGGCCGAAGGCTGGTGGAGGCGTGGGAGTAAGTTCGCGCTACGTCCAAGATGTCGAATATGGAAACAGGCGTCTTGAAAGTGATTACACGTTGCGGAAGCTTGCTGAAATTCTCGATATTCCTCTGTGGAAATTCGGCCTTTCTGACTATAACCCCTTTGACCCTTTCCATCCTCAGAACTTACCCGGCCAGGGCAAATCCATGTTTGTGGAAACCCTCGACACCGCTGAGTGCCTGGTGCAACATGTCTGGCTCTTACGGCTTACCTCGCCAGCATTTCATGCTGAAAACAGTCTGCAACGCCTCAATCGTCTCTTTCGCTTCTTTCACGAGCATCTCCCCCCATCGTCACTGCTGGAGAAACACTATTTGCGACTCTATGCTGATGTCCAATGCCTCAATGGGGTGATGCGCGTCGAATACAAACACTACGCTGAGGCCATCAACACGTTTGAGGGTATGTACCAAACCGCCAAAGCGCTCGGGAACCCTGCCACACTGGCTCATGCCCTGATGAACCTAGCAGTGGAAAGTGAGCGGGGGGGAGCAAAGAAACAAGCTATTGATATGCTTGAAGAGGCTCGTGATCTTTCTTTTCAGGCACCTAAGCCGATTGCCGCACTTGTCAATTCCTATTTGAGTAGAGTGTACGCCAGTGACGGTGATGCACTTCGCTTCCAACGTACGAATGATACAGCACGAACGCTTGGAACTCATCTGAAAAAAGATTTCAGCGAAGATACCGACTCTGTATTTTACACAGAAAGTGATATTCTTGCAGAGAGAAGCTATGGCTATCTAGAAGTTGGGGAGGCTCAGAAGACCTTAGACCTGAAAGATGAAATTACTAAGCAACTCAGAAAGGAGAACAACTTTCGACTAGAGGTATGGATAGCGTTGGATTGGGCAAGAGCACAGATGATGCTTGGTGAAATTGAAGGGAGCGTCGAGGCTGCGAAGCTGTTTTTCCATCGTGCATCTGCCTTACGATCTCCTCATGCACAGAGCAGAGCCTATAGCTTCTTGAAGACGCTTGAGGAGAAGGGCTATGCAGATGTGCAAGCTGTCAAGGATTTCTGCGAGGAACTGAATGAGGCGAAACAATTGCAGGAAAAGAAGATGAAGAGCACTTGAACGCCTATTTCCCCCATCCAGAACACCGAGCAGTGGGTGCGGAACAGCGTCGCATCTCCGTGAACCTGATGAACTTTGATCTGCCACAAGAATGAATACTCATCCTCGCCTGCGCGATTTGAAAGAGGCGCTATATAATAAATAAAAGAGTGGTATACTAGTATCACCACCCCAAACTTCTATTATCCCTTGCATTGGCTGAGGTGCCCATGACTCATCCTATTGAAGAGAGTCGCGCACAGCTTATCGCAAATCTGCTGCAACAAGCGGAAGAACTGGCGCAACTCAACCGCATCGCCATTGCTCTAACCTCTGAGTTCGATCTGCAGCGCCTGTTGCAGATGATTACTGATGCTGCCCGCAAAGTGACTGCTGCCCAATACGCGGCTTTCTTTCTTATCCCAGAAGTTCTGGGCGATGCTGCAAGCAATAAAGTAGTTTTTAACCTTGCAGCTCTCTCAGGGGCAACGGAAGCGCATTTTCGCCGTCTGGGGCCAGTTGAAGGCATCGGCGTGCTGCAACCAGTCTTCTGGGAGGGTGCCTCGGTCATTGTTGATGATGTGTTGCAGGACTCGTCTTACGTCGGTGTTCCCATGGGTCATATTCCCGTGCGCAGCTTTCTGGGTGTACAACTACGCACCCGTGAGGGCACGATTTTGGGCGCATTCCTGATTGGCGATACACGGCCTAGCCGCTTTAGCCCTCGCCATGTCGAGTTGATGGAAGCGTTGAGTGCCCAAGCGGCTGTGGCAATTCACAATGCGCAACTGGTTGCCCGTGAACGGTGTGCGATGGAAGAGTACGCTGCTCAACTGGAGGTCGAGGTGTGTGAACGTACTGCGGAGTTAGAGCGACGTAACCAGGAACTGAGTACGTTTGCCACTCATCTGCAGCAGTTGCACCATGAGTTGACCGAAGCTCAGAAGCGCCAGATGCTCACTGAGGAACGCAGTCGTATTGCCCAAGAACTGCATGATCGTGTACAGCAGACGTTGTTCACCATTGGCCTCAAGGCGGATTGGGCTAAGGGGCACCTCAATCCAGGTTCTCCTCTTATGCACCCGTTGCGCTCAATCAAGCAGCTTGCTGCATTGGGTACGGCACAAGTGCGCGATGCTATCTTTGCCCTCTCCTCTGCTGAATTGGCGGAGGATGGCCTTGTCAAGATGCTCTACTCCTTGATTCGTGACTTCCGCGAGTCTGCATCGATTGAAGCTGACCTCGTTGTTGCCGAGTGGGTTGTCGCTCCTGCTGTGCGTATTGAGAAAACCCTCCTCACCGTCGCTCAGGAAGCGCTCTATAATATCCGCCGTCATGCCAAAGCGACAATTGTCATCGTCACCGTGCAAGTAACTAGTGATCAGGCTGTGCTGGTAGTGCAGGATAACGGCATAGGGTTACCCATCCAAGTGCTGCAGAACTACTATGAGAACACAGTGCATCTTGGCCTCAAAGGTATGCGTACACGTATAGAGGAGCATGGAGGACAATTTACCCTCGTCAATGGTGAAGAGGGTGGATTAGTAATAAAGGCAGTGATTCCACTATGATTCGTCTCTTAATCGTCGATGACCATGAGATGGTGCGCGAGGGACTCAAGGCTATGCTTGTCTCGGAAGCAGACTTCGAGATCGTGGGCGATGCTGCTAACGCAGAGCAGGCACTTGACCTGATTGAGCGTCTACAACCCGACATGGTGCTGCTTGACGTTCGACTTCCTGACATGAGTGGCATTGAGGTCTGCCGTACCGTGACCCAGCGTTTCACCGAGACTGCAGTGCTTATTCTCACCACCTTTACCGACGAAAACCTTATTGCGCAATGTATCCAGGCAGGTGCACGCGGCTACATCATCAAAGATATCGAACGTCTCGACCTCAAACGTTCTATTCGTGCTGTAGCGCGTGGGGAGGCTGCTATCGACTCCAAGGCAGCCGTCGCCCTGCTGGCTCAAATCCGCCGTGCTCCTCAAATAAAGCACGAGCCTGCACCCGAGCCACTCAGTTCACAACAACTGGTCATTCTGCGTCTTGTGGCGCGAGGATTGTCAAGCCGCGAGATAGCAACCCAGCTCTACCTCAGTGAACATACCGTCAAGGGCTACGTACAGGAAATTCTGCATCGTCTCGCAGTGAAAAACAGAACCGAAGCCGTCATGGTCGCTGTCAAGCAAGGATGGCTGTAGTCTTGCGGTCACCCTGCTGACTAGCCAATCGACGTGCAATAACCCCCCCCATTCGAGTACCGATTCCATACAAAAGGGGGTAGCGACTCGGTTAGGCAGGACACTATACTGTTTCTATGGGATGGGCTGCAAACCTCTCATAGGATCCCCTTATCGTATTTTTCGATGAAGCGCAAACAATTGCGCGTCAACAGATGTTGGAGGTAA
>JAFATZ010000340.1 GCA_019243675.1 Ktedonobacteraceae bacterium
TGTTCTGTAAGATACGGAGACTTCTTACGATCAAACGCTTCACCGCTTACGTGTGTGTTCCAACGTGTACGAGCTTGTTCCTGGCCAGCAGGAAGAGACGTGTGTACTACCATCTAGCGAAATCCTTTTCTTCCAAAATCAGTTTCAACTCCTCACTGAGCTATGTGAACACAGTGATAGGAAGAAGAAATCTGCTTTGCCTCTGATACTACATAACAAGATTTACTGTAATATCGGGCATAAGCACATCCTTTTCAAGTATACACGCTAATGAGGTATTTAGGAAATAGTACTTTATGGTGTATTTTTGTATGATATAAAGTGTATCCACCCCTTGACAGTAGGAGCATGTGAAATCATGCTCCTACAAGAGTTGATCAAGGGCTGTCTGCAGCGTTTGTGGATGAGTGAGCACAGGAAAGATGTGCAAACCTGTTTCACGGCGCAACCGCGCCAGTGCAGAGCTATCGCAGGGATTGGACATTGCCACAGTAAGCGTGCCGCGCTCGCGTCCCAGCGGATAGCAGCGCAGCTCCTGGGCAAGTTTGGCATTGACGAGCAGCTTTACTTTCGCAGGAGATAGTTGTGGAAGCAAGAGGAGGTATGGGACACCAAGTTTTCGCGCTAATGCAGACAGTTCAGCCTCTTGCATTTCATGCCCTGCTCGTGTAGATGTGTCGCATGGCGTCTTTTCCATCTCAAAGCTGAGGCAGATATCGTTAGCCGCCATGATACAAGAGGAGATATCCTCGTGGGGAAATGGGTATGCACTGTGCCCAATACGTACATAACATGGCCGTAAAGCCTCACCATCATTCACATTGTGAACCTGCCAGAAGAGAGCATCCCGCAGACGCATCTGCACAGTCTGCCCCCCTTCAAGGTCGGCTCCCAACAGAAGGAAGTAGCACGTATGATCAACAAGCACTACCACATCTGTTTTGCGCACTAAAGGACGCAAATTGCTCAAATAATAATCTATACTTTGCTCTGCCGACACGTGGCTATTTGCCTGCATCTTCCCTTCGGCTTCAAAGCAGAGGGTAATAGTCACAAGAGCGAACTGTATCGTAAACGGTGTGTCGACAATGGATTGTACCATTGCTGCAAATCCTTCCACCGTTTCCAGGGATCTGTAGGTGTGTACGCTTTGCGTATGCTCTAGAAGATGAGAAGTGGCTGCGCTGCCCATTGAAGCGACTCCTTAACGAGAGATAGTCCTGCTGGTTACTCTAACAGCATGTTAATTATAGTACACTAATAGGGCTGGGAAACATACAAGAAAATGGTTATATTCTCGTTGAGACTTTGTACTCATGGTTAAAGAAGGGAAACATGTTCTATCGTGTCTGATATAATGGAAATAACAAAGTTAGGAAATGACAGAAACCTTGTTCTACTTAGTACTCATTATCGATAGATAATGTTAGAAGTACAACAATCTGTGTAAAGTAGAACAATATCCTGCAAGGGTTCATATGCAACAATTTAACTTGCCTCCTTCTTTAGAAGATGACAGAACACACGATACTGGCACTATGTCTGCCGTGCAACAGGAGCAACACTATACAACCTCTTCCCCTGTGTCCCAGGCGGTTGCCCATGTGACAGAGCGAGGGCATGTGCGTCAGGGTATTATGCACGTGCGCATTCAACATTTCTATTGTACACAGGAGGAGATGTTTGACCCCTCTTTGCGTGGGCAGTGTTTCGTCGTGGGTACAGGAACCGGACGGCCCAATGAGCCTGGGCGAGTCATTGACGCCTCTCCTGCGGCGATACGTTTGGGTATAACCCCTGGTATGCCGCTGCGTCGTGCCCACCGCATAGATGCCCGCACACGCTTCGTACCTGCATCTTATGACCGTTACCAACCCTTCCTGCAACACTTGTATGAGCGCTATCGGGTCTATTCGCGCATTATTGAGTCGAGACCCATTGCTGATGCTTTTATCGACCTGTGTGGATGCGAAATCCCTTTCGACTCGCCGGCGTCGCTAGCTGAGCGGCTATGTGCAGAGATTGCGGAAATGGGTCTCACCGCCCTGATTGGCGTAGCCAACGGCAAGACTATTGCCGAGCTTGCCGCGCTCATGAGCCGCAAAGACGGACGGCAAGGCGTACTCCATATCCCGCGTGGCCGCGAAGCTGCATTTGTGCAGACACTTCCACTCTCTCTCCTGCTGCAGTTGAGGTCAGTAGAGGCCGAGGTACCTACCATGCTACCAGAGCTTGGCGACCAGCGAGAGGGGAAAGTTACACGACCAATTCAGGTTGAAGGCAAGAGCGAGCATAGAGATGCAGTTGCGCTAGCCGAGTTGGTGGCACACCTGCGCGATTTCGGTATTACCACCTTCGCCCAAGTGGCTACCTTAACCGAAGAGGGATTGCTACGTCGCCTCGGACGACTGGGCACATGGGTCCACCACGTTGCCCGTGGTGAAGATATAAGCTTAGTCGTGCCCGACACTCCACCACTCAGTCAAAATGCGCGGGTACGCTTTAATCACGCGGCGGATGCCAATGAAACTTGTGCTGCTATTCGGCGGCTCGCCGACTACCTAAGCGAACGCTTACGTGAGCAGCGTCTCAAGGGACAAGCTATTGCCCTCATCCTGTGGCCCCATCGTACGCACCACGAAACACGTAAGCTGGTAATGGACGAAGAGGGTGAAGCAGTGGCTGTGAACCCCCCTGAAGAGACGATTGGCGGCCAGATGATTCTCTCACGTCATACCGACGAAGCCGATATCATTGCTCATCACAGTCTGATGCTCTTTGCACACTACCATGATCCGACCTATCGCTACCAGCAGGTGCAACTGCGCATCGGTGACATTATTACCGCAGCTCCATCCTATTACCTTCCTCCTGCTCGCCCTCACAGTAGGCTTACACGGAAACTTTGATAAAGGAGAGACCACACATGACGACCCTTCCACAAGATGCAGAACAATTGCGTGCCGCCGTGCGCGAACGCTACACCCAATCCATACAAAACGTCCAGATCAACCAGGGTGCAACCGATAGCGGATGCTGCAGCACGAACTGTTGTAGCACAGATGCCGTGACAATTGACCTCTACAGTCAACAAGAGCAAGCGTCTCTGCCAATCGCAGCCATGCTCGCCTCACGTGGATGTGGCAATCCAACGGCACTTGCCGAACTGCATCCCGGTGAGAAAGTCCTTGACCTAGGTAGTGGTGGCGGCATCGACGTATTGCTTTCAGCGCAGCGTGTTGGCCCAACTGGGAAAGCGTATGGGCTGGATATGACCGATGCCATGCTGGAACTGGCTGAGCGCAATCGAGCCGAAGCAGGAGTCGAGAATGTCACATTTTTGAAGGGCATCATCGAAGCCATTCCACTTCCTGATGAGAGCGTGGACGTAGTGATCTCCAACTGCGTCATTAACCTCTCAGCAGACAAAGCACAAGTGCTGCGCGAAGCGTATCGAGTACTGGCTGCTGGAGGTCGATTTGCCGTCTCAGATATTGT
>JAFATZ010000378.1 GCA_019243675.1 Ktedonobacteraceae bacterium
TGCTTAAAGGGGTTTCCCAACAATGTCAGATTTGCGAAAGAACCCCCTTCGTTGAGTCGCATGTCCAATGAGCATTCACGACAGTTCGAGACCCGCTAGGTCGGCACTGCTCAAGAAGAGTTTCTTCTCGTCGACGAAACAGATTGGGTTTCCAAACGGATCTTTGGCGAAGAACACCCGCTCGCCCCAGTGTTGAGTCTCGATGCTCTCATCAAGCCACTGACAACCTGCCTGCTTTGCACGCTCGTAGACGGCATCAATGTCAGAGACGGCAAAGTAGATGTTCTCCGGGTTCGGGGTGGCATGGTAGCCCTGTCCCTCTCGCCATGGGTCGAAGCAGGCGAGGATGGTACCGCCGCAGTCGAAGTAGTGGCGACTTTCCCAGACCCGCTCGCCTGGGATTCCGAGGATGTAACTATAAAACCCGGCGGCTCTATCGATATTAGTTACAGGCAGGATAACCCGAAATAGCCGAGGAACTGACATGGATGAGTTGGATCCCATGGCATAACCTCCAGAAGAAGGCAAATGTAGATTCTTGACTTCATGATGGCGATTATACAACCCATCAAAGCGTGTGTCAAGGTTTCCTTGATCAGGAGAGTGGCAAATTGGGCGGAGTAAGATCAGAAGAGGGAGAGGTAGAAACTGCTTGAGCGGATCCGTTCGTATTCCCATCACTCAGGCTGCTTCATCCTGGAGGCGCTTGAGCAATCGCACTTGGTCATCCAACGGCGGCTGGGCCACGTTGACAAAGAAGACATGATCCACGTTTAGGCCTCTCACCCGCAGGAGATCACTAGCGACCTGTTCTGGCGAGCCGCCCAGAAAAGGTCGGTTGTCATTCATCGGCAAGTCGGTGATAGGCACATTGGCTCGCACCACGATCTTGAGCGTTGCGGGGTTGCGTCCAGCCGCTAAGGCTGCAGTACGGAATCGGTGGACCAGCGCCTCCAGTGCTTCGAATGAGATGGCAATGGGGTTGAAGCCGTCGGCCATACGTGCAGCACGCTCGATGGCCGGTGGAGCGAAGCCACCCATCAGGATGGGAATGCCGCTCTGTTGAATGGGCTTAGGGTTGATCTGGGCTGTGGGAATGCGGTAGAAGAGTCCCTCGAAAGTGACAGGGTTAGGACCCCAGGCAGCTCGCATCGCTGTGATGAATTCCTCCACACCCCTGCCCCGGTGCTTGCGTGTGACGTTGGCAGCGATGAACTCCTGCTCCATCCACCCCTGACCCAGACCCGCGATAACACGCCCCTGGCTGAACTGATCGAGCGTAGCCAGTCGGCGGGCAAGTACAACTGGCACATGGAAAGGAGCCACGAGGACGCTGATGCCTAGTTTGATGCCTGTGGTCTTGGCAGCCACATAGGCAAGAGTTTCAATAGGTTCATACGTTGTCCTATAGTGGTCAGGAAGTGGTCGGGGCGGGCCGCCAGGCTGGGGAACATCACCGAGGGCATACAACAGACGCTCGTGAGTCCAGACCGCGGCATAGCCAAGGCGTTCGGCCTCCTGAGCGAGGCGCACAATGGCGTCTGGCGAAGCATGTGGACCAGAGGTGGGTAGTGCGACTCCGAGATCTATGGTTCACCTCCAACATTGCGCATGGCCCTTGCAATCGGTCCGTGCGCTGCTATTGAGTGGTCCTACGAGGGCGCTTTCAGGTCGGAGAACCGCACGGGGGCTCCAGTGAACACGGCGACCGTTACCGATCCCAGAGTGGCCACAGAGTATTGCGCTATCTATGCGGCGAGGTTGAACCCAGTACGGCTGCGGGTGTCCGAAATAGTTGCTGCGTTGCTTGTACTATCTTCTTGACCCTGCCTCCTCCCATCCACAGTATTATAATCCAAAGGCACTTCTTCAGGCTTCTTCTAACTTGCGCAATCCTTACGTCGATCAGGTTTTCTGGAATTGACGGCGTGTTTCAAAGAAAGCTCTCCATGCCTACCCGACTACTAACGAGGACATCAAGGCCTTGCGAACGCAGGACTACAGCTCATAGGTTATAGGAGTTTGCTGTTCTTCCTTTTGTCGCGCTTCTTTGGGGCCAGGATGAGGCCGTAACTCTTATCCACCAGATCTAGGGCAAGCGAAAGGGTGTCCGCATCCTCTATAGAGACGGTGATCCAACCGAAGCGTCCAACATAAGCGGCAGTGTGAACATGCGGCAAGCTCAGCAGAATATCTCGGTCACCTGGATGTGCTTTCACTGTGACGGTGGCGCTATTAGGATAGCCAAGGAACGCGAAGACTTTACCACGAATTTTAAAGACCGTTTCACCCCACGGGTGATCTTCGACCGCTGACGGTTTTGCGCTACAATGCACCCAAAGCGCCCGAAAGAATGGATTCCAGTTCTCGTCCTTCATTGCCTTGTCCCTCTTGTAGCTTCGATAGAACGACTAGTGTCACGGAAGCTGTCATGAAGCGCAAAGTGGGAAGCGGGAAATACCCTTTCTGCAAGCAACACAGATCTTAGCAAAGAACAAGAAAGCTCTTTCCCTCTGATGAGATGCGTGTTTCTTGTCAAAAAAGAAAGATTCCCTGAGAGAAAGCTCTGGCGGAAATGAAGTGGCACATGTTCTGCTCTTTTCTCCCGTTCTTCTTGTTCCTACTTTGCGCTTCATGACAGCTTCCGTGACACCAGGCCAACCGGAGTGCTCCTCCTCTTATCGAGGCAGTTTTTACCAACTTGTGGGATGGTATCGGCACAGTGGCAGTCTCATCTCGCTGAAAGCTGTGCCGAGCATCCAACTTAACCGGTAACCAGGCTCAATCAAGCAAAACTGTGCCGCACTTATCCAATTTGCGGCTAGAGCACGGCTCTCTTCACTCAGGGCCTTACGGGTGAGGAAGAGGCGGAAGGCCGAGCTTCCCGAGGAGGTCGTCGAGGTTGTCCTGCGACTGGTGCTCGACGATCTTGCCGTTCCTGAATGTTACAGTGCCAGTCCCGGTGTGGGTGACCTGCTTGTTCGTCGGCCCGTGGCCCATCAACTGACCTCGATTGGTTCCGACCATCTTCCATGTGTAATTGACGGTCTCTCCCTGGGACGTCATCTGCTCGATGCTGAACTGCGCATCCGGGAACGCTTGGCGCATAGCGCGAATTTGCCTTTTAAGTCCCTCGCGGTCCGCGCTAGTGCTCGGAAACGGCGTATGATCAGTGTGCGCTGGATCGACCAACTGGTCAATGATTGCCTCATTGCCTGTGTTGAAAGCTTCGGTTATCTGCTGCATGATTTGTTGATTCTGCTGTGGGGGCATGCCCAACCTCCTTCTCAGAACTTTCACGACGCAAAGCATCGTGGACCGTACAATCGTAGTTCATAGTGTCAAGCGCCCGGCCTCATAATGCGTGCGGTCGAACGTATGAGTCGAGCGCCGACCTTGGTCCACGCCTTACTGGTCCGGACTGCCGCCTCCGGCACCAACTGCGAGGAATTCATGACGTTTAAGACATCCGCATCGTAGCAAATAAGTTAAGACGGCCAAATCGAACTGCCCTTGTCAATGTCAGCCTGACCTACTCTCTTCTTCGAGCGCCATGCCTATAGCCTATCATAAAGAGACAAGTCTGAATAGTTACCGCTCGACGAAGCCTCCCACGAGCACCTCACATTCATTCTCATCGGCTCTCTGTAGTCTATAGCTTCCTAGCAGCTACTCTGAATATAATACGCAGTTTAGCACTCGTCTTCTCCCACATTGCTCATGTCCTCATGTATCCTACAGCGCCTGGCACAAAAGCATGCACCAGTATTGGACACTAGTGTTTGAAAATATAGCGTTTTATAGACTTTTCTAGCGGTTTCTGACAGGATTTTGACTCTGGAAGACCATCCTTGTAGCTTTCACTACAAGGATGGTCTTCTTGGCTGGCTACTTTTTTGTGTCCTGGTTTTTCTTGTTGGTCTGTTTTATTGCGTCTTGGTACCATGCGACAAAAGCATTTGGTCTAGGGAGATCCTCTAACGGCTTTTCTAGGTCTAGCACGTACCGCCCGAACAGATCGCCTTCTCTTGCAGGCTCCTTCACAAACCCTAGTTTGTTTGCTATCTCAATGCCTTCTGGCTGATCACTTACCGCATGAAGTTTCTTGATGTATATTCCCTCTTGGGCAAACTGTTCGAGTACTCCCATGAAGCCGCTGATTAAGCGTCTGCCGTAGCGGGTACTGTGAGGAAAGTCGGATCGAATGGCAATCCCAATGAAACAATCATAATGGCCTCCTGACTCGAAGGGGAGAATATCATGATCTCTAATATTCCATCCTCGTTTCCGTCCAGCCATCATTTCCTCCATTGTTTCTGGTGTGTAGGGGACGATATTCAGGTACCCTACGACAATCCCATTCTGCTTCACGATATAGTCTATTCTAGGGTTTATCTTATACCAGCTTTTCCTCAGTTCAATTGGGGTGGCTAGCTTTTCACCCCAGAGTTGCGCGATCACGCGAAAGATGCCAGGAATGTCGTCGGGTGTCGCTGTGCTAAATGTCGTCGGTTCATAGTCAGGTTCAGACGCATTTTGGAGAAAGAGCAAGACGTTTTCTAGGGCGAGCATCTCAATTTCATCCTTTTTGTAGTAGCCATCGGATTTTGATGGGTGTGGTACTCTGGTGATCCTTCCAATCTTCACTTGGTAGTCAAACGTGGATGGCGGAATGCGTAACAGCCGTATGGCTTCACCTCGTGTGAGCAGTCCAGGGGCAGGTGCTTTTTTGACATTGCCTCCTCTTTTCCGCCGTGGGTTTTCGCTCATGTAGTCCCCTTCTCTACTTGTTCCACATGTCATGTGTGCCCTTATTGTAGCACGTACTTTGCGCTTTCTAAAATATCTATGCAATCTGGTATTGACAGCGTATAAAGAGCATGGTATATTTTTCTTAGGGTATTTAGAATATCAAAGATATCTACTATTTTTAGTAGTAGATGCTTTGTTTAACCGCACCTGAACGGCAAAGCCATTTACAGTTGAGTTAGTAACACGAGTTGTAGTAGCGTGCTTATGAGGTGTTGGTAGCGCCTCATAAGCAGAAAGAGTCTAGTTGTCGTTAACGTCACCTAGGCTCTCAAGCGGGATGATACCTGGCTGAGGGTCTAGCTGTCAAGCGCGAAAAGGAGGCGCACCATCATGTTAGATCAGATGCACGTTCCAGCCACCATCCCGTTTCCTAGTCCTGCCAGTACAACCCTTGAGGAGCAGGACATCGAGTTTGCTACGTACGTCCCGCTTCGTGTGGGCAAGTACCACTTTGAGGTCTCGCCCACCTTCCACGAGGGCTATCTTGCCGCACGCAACGCCTATGCGCAGATGGAAGAGCACCATGAATGGGGTCCCTATCTCTTCCTGACGGGCTATGAGTATGCTCATCTCACTCGACAGCATATCCCTACCACGTTGTCTGCTACCGACAAGCGCGAATGGCAACGTGGCTTCATTGGCGGATGGACAGCCTGTTCCTACGGGTTCTAGCACGAAAGGAAGCGGCATCATGCAACTTGTCGAACAACACGTTATCAATCGTCAAGACCCTCGTTTTGCAGTGCTTGATGCTGCCTCCTTTGCCTCGAAAAATTTGTACAACGCAGCCCTCTATGAAATACGCCAAGCCTTCTTTGCTGATGGGACCTGGCTACGCTACGGCCAGATGGACAAGCGCATGCAGTCCCACGAGGCGTATAGAGCACTTCCAGCTAAAGTAGCTCAACAGGTGCTCAAGCAGCTTGATGACATCTGGACGAGCTTCTTTGAGGCGTGTGACGCCTACAAGCAAGACCCTTCCAAGTTTACGGGACGGCCACGACTTCCCAAGTACAAGCATAAGACCGAAGGCCGTAACATCCTGGTGTACACAGTGCAAGCAGTGAGTAAGAAAGCCCTGAGAGATGGGCTTGTTCGTCCTTCTGGATTAGCCATCACTATTGAAACCGAGCACACCATTGTGGACCAGGTGCGCATTGTACCTCGTAATGGCTACTACGTCGTCGAGATAGTATACACAAAAAAGCCTGTCCAAGCGGAGGTAGACCCAACCTTCTGTGTCGGTATTGACCTTGGTGTTACCAACTTAGCGGCGATAGCTGCAAACCGTGAGGGCTTTGTGCCCCGATTGGTTAACGGTCGCCTACTCAAAGCGTGGAACCAATGGTATAATAAGCGCATGAAGGAACTGAGGAAAAAACTTCCCAAAGAGGACCGAGAGCGACTGACTAAACAGATGGAACGCATCACGAATGCCCGCAATCGACGAGTGAACCAGTACTTACACACGGCGAGCAAGCGGATTATTGACTTGCTGGTACAAGAGGGAGTAGGCACCATCATCATCGGCAAGAACCCCTTGTGGAAGCAGGACGTGAACAACGGGCGGCAGAACAATCAAAACTTTGTGAGCATCCCGCATGCACGCTTTATTGAGATGCTCACCTACAAGGCAACGCTCGTCGGTATCCAGGTGGAAGTCACCGAAGAGAGCTATACGAGTAAAGCCAGCTTTCTGGACCTGGACCCCATCCCAACGTACAAGTCCAATGAGGAAGAAGAGCACGTCTTTAGTGGCAAGCGGATAGGACGCAGAAAGCGGTTGTACCGTGCATCCGGTGGACGTTGTATTAATGCCGATGTCAACGGTGCCTATAACATCGTGCGCAAACGTAGACCCAATGCCTTTGCAAAGGGAGTAGCGGGCTATGTAGTTCACCCCGCACGGCTTGCCGTGTAAATCCAACAAGAACTAGGGGGTGTGCAATACCACGCTCTGGTTCTTGGAACTATTCTGTAATAGAAGAAAGTCATGGGTATGGAGGAATGCGAGAAGAGTTTGAGAAAGGAGTTGCCCAGAAAGTATCTTCTGAGGCAGAGGAGTAATTGAATGGTCTCACTATCACACGTTGAATTAGTGCCCAGAAAGGTGCTGTTTGGCAATC
>JAFATZ010000013.1 GCA_019243675.1 Ktedonobacteraceae bacterium
GCAGTTGCAAGGCGTGGTCGTGGTCATGATCTCGCGGCGTGATGGCGTCCTTGAGCGACTCAAAGCGCGGCTGGTCGGGGCCAAAGCCTATCTGGTCAAACCGTTCAAGACGCAAGAGATTCTTGCGGTGGTTGCCAGCTATCTGGGTGTGCCCGCACCCAGTGAACGGGAACATTTTCTATGGAGGAAAGCTTGGACAACAGATATCTGAGTCCATTGGCTCACCTCCTCAAGCAAGCAACCAGCAGCGTGAGGAAGTGAGCAGAAAGAGGCTAGCTCGGCAACGCTCAGGGCTGGAGCATCAGCCTATTGTTCTCATCAAAAGCGAAGTTCGCACTCTGCGGATGCGTATCCGGCTCAATGATGACGAAGTTGCCAATCCAGTGCGTCTGGTTCGGGTTCTTCGTTCCAGGGCCAGTTTGGTAGATGCCGATAGACGGGTCGGGATCAAGTCCTCCATTGCTGGCATACGGCAGGTTCAGCAGGGTCGTGTGCCTGGGGAGGTCAGTGGCGTTGAGCCAGTCATCTAGCGAGACTTGCTGATAGGAGCCAGTCGTGATGTATTGCCTCCACAAGGCGCTATTCCACGGGTTGAAAACGGCCAACGAGCGGATCTGTGCGTCTGGCTCGGTCAGCGGGTTGGCCGTGGCCCAGAACCCTGCTACTAGCACCGTATGCTCAGCATGATTGGCCAGCACCAGAACAGGTCGGCTATAGCGTGCTAGTGCTTTGGCCATGTCCCAGGTTGCCGCGGCAGCAGTGGTATGATAAATGTGCTCATGGTACTTCATCTCGCCAGTAGGAGCTTCATAATTGCTCGCAAAGGCCTGGATACGGGGATCGCCTCCAAAATCATAGGCGATATTGCCCAGCGTAAAAGGACGGCGAGACAGTCCGCTTCCCTTGGCTACTAACGGTCCCCCAGGAGGAATCATCCGGTGATCCATATCCCAAAGGATTTGACCGACTTGCTCGTCGTTAGGATTGCCAGAGGCTGGACCTTGATCACTTTGGTGAGGATAGCGCAGAGGCAGTCCTTGCAGGATATCATCGTAGTTGACTACAGCCTGGACGACGGCCACAAAGCAGTAATTCGGAGTAAATTGTGGCCAAGGACCATTGGGATCAACGTTGCCGTCCAGATGCACCCCAGTGGCCCGTACGACGTCTTGCAAGTTCGCGCCGTAGTAGTGCAGTTGCGCGTGGGAGAATGTGGCATGAGCCGAAGCGATACCGCCGATCAGAAAAGAACTGATAAGTACGAGACTTGTAGTGATGGCTGTGACATAGCTTTTCATATGGGTACTCACTGCTTTTCTCCAATTCCTATAAGGTTGTGTAGTTGTACCTTGACACATGGCTGCAATTTCGTCAAGCCAGTA
Organism: Ktedonobacteraceae bacterium; assembly: GCA_019243675.1. GTDB lineage: Bacteria > Chloroflexota > Ktedonobacteria > Ktedonobacterales > Ktedonobacteraceae > JAFATZ01. Next base: position 1,383 of record JAFATZ010000013.1, read on the forward strand.
GGACGAGGGCACGCGAGCAGGGCGAGGGTGAGCCGCCCCTACTATACGAGGTGGGAGCTTTGGCTTTCCCCATGTATAGTAGTGGCGACCTTGCTAAGCGTGGCTTAGCAAGGTCGCCATCTTAGGAGCGATCACTATGCTCTATTTGAGACCGTCAAGCGCCGCAAGTCGCTCCAGAATGATGCACCGCAGACGATAGACCTCCTGTACATCACCCCACTCCTGTGGGTAGAGATGCACAATCTCTTTAGGCTTGAGACCGCAATGATAGAGTAGGTAGGCGAGTCGCTGCTCACGTGAGCTGGACAACATAGTTTCTAGCATCTGCCAGGTTTCGTTGTGAGCTTCGCTTGGCCCCAGCAACCAGACCTCTTGTGGCTGGGAGTACGTGCGCAGTATCTCTAGAATGACGCCATTCAGACTGGCATATAGGTAGACCAATGCGCTGGCCAACGTCTGGAAGGTCATCTGTTGCTGCATGGTCAGATGCCAGAACCGTTTGAAGGCTAGCGGTATATACGTCTCTTCGTTCTGTCTGTGAGAAGCTGCCTCTCGGTAGGGATGCTCGTAGAACCACCGTCGCATCATCTCACCCAGACACTGCTCTATGCCTCGTTGGGCCTCCTGATCGCTTTGCACGATGGCACGGTACAGCAATTCGAGGCTATATACTCCATGAGACGGCTCTGCACGACGATAGGCTTGGATTTCCCGCTGGCACTGCTCTATGAGCGTGGAGGTGCTTAGTATAGTATATTGCTCCTCCTTCATTGTAAACATACTCCTCTTTTTTGGGTAGTCTTGACACTCTATGATCACAGTTCTGTAGAAACATACAACGCGAACCTGAAGCAATTCTGAATGCCCATCCATACATTCGTTGCTACAGCAG
>JAFATZ010000303.1 GCA_019243675.1 Ktedonobacteraceae bacterium
TCGTCCTTCCACCGATCTATCATAAGGAGCTTAGGCTGCTCGAGGCCGTTGCACAGAAGAGGGGAACTCCTTGAAGCAAAGACTTTAGGTAGAACGCAGTGAATGTTTCACGTGAAACATTATCGCATCACCTCTCCACCATCAACAAGAATGACTTGACCAGTGATGAAGGGAGCGGCAGGTGTGAACCTTTTCCCTTCTGATTCGTAGGCAATTATGAAACTGCTGCTCTGTCAAACTCCATTTGAACGAAAAATGTATAGAGTGGCGGCGCTCGTCGCCGACATGCCAACCATAACGTCTTGTAACTTGCAACGCTTTGTAACTACAACAAAGGATATGTAATATGACACAAGCAATCGGCACCAATAGCCCAGCGCTACATTCCTCTCTTTCCGTGCAGCGATCACTTCGGTCGGTCTGGACACTGCGTCTAGCCCTCGGTATGGTCGTCTTGCTGGGCGCAGTCATCTGCTTTCTCGGCACGAGTTGGGATATCCAGTGGCACACCTTTATTGGACGTGATCGCACACTTATCCCACCACACCTAATGATACTGGGCGGCATTGGTCTGGACGGGGTGGCAGCCCTCATCGGGGTCATCATTGAGACCTTGTGGGCACGCCAGCGCGCAGACTTCGCTAAATACAGCACTGATTTCGCGGGTCTCTTTAATGCCTCGCTGGGAGCATATATCGTCGGCTTCGGAGCACTTGATGCGGCAGCAGCCTTTCCGCTCGACGCCTACTGGCACTCCCTCTATGGCATCGATGTCACCATCTGGGCACCCTTCCATGTCATGAGTATCACTGGCATGGGGCTGATGGCTTTCGGCGCAACCTACATGTTCATCTCAGCCGCTCATCTTGCCTCTGCCGATGGGGCGCACGGGATGAAGTGCACAGCCTACCTTGGCGTCATCATCGCCGCCAGCACACTCGTCTCTATCTTCACCTTCCTGCTGTACAATGCCCTCGATCCTGAAGGTATGCTGAACCTTGGTTTCGCCACCATTAATGTCTTCCCCTTCCTCCAGGGACTATTGCTCAGCATTGTCCTCGTCGCAGTAGTAACAGCCGTCCCCTGGCGCTGGGTTGCCACCTCTGTCGTTGGCATATACCTACTGCTGGCAGCGCTCGTACAATTGCTGATCCCCCCAGCCGTCGATCTACTGATGTCATGGGAGCATCTCACCTTCAGGCAAAGCCACCAATCTCCGCATATCGCCATTGTCACGTTCGAAGACCCGCTGCTGCCGATCCTGGGTGCTATCCTCATTGATCTGTGCGTGATGCTTGCCTTGCGTCGGCAATGGTCAAACCGCAGACTGATGATTACGCTGGCGTGTGCAGCTCTGCTCGGCACTATTCCAGTGGTTCTAGTCGATCCAACGTATATGGTAAACACCCTGGCACCTCAACTGGGCGTTATCGGCATGATCTTGACGTTCCTCGTCGGTCTGCTCGGTACAACTGTGGGTACATGGTTCGGGGCCAGCATCGGCGAGACGATGCGCACGCTGAAAGGATAGGGCAGCATAATGTCAAAGCTGATACTACAACGCCTCCTGCTTGTCGTCGGCGTCATCGCTCTCCTCTTCGTGCTTGCTGATATCGCCGTCTCGATAGCGTCTACAACGCATGGCTCTACACCGGCGCGCACCATCCCCGTCACAGTCGGTCCATATCGGCTCACATTGAATCTTTATAAAGACCCGGCAAACGCAGGTTACGCGCTTCCGTTCTCTATCGCTCCAGCCCAGGCTGTCGATGGCACACTGACCTACTCGGTCACGTCCAACCCTTACACTCTTGTTCCCGCTACACCTGTCCGCGCCACCATCAGCGCCGACCCTAACGTCCACAATGGCATACAGGGCGCAGCCGAAATCACCGTACAAGGCTTATGGGACTTGCAAATCAACGTGAATGGCCCGGCTGGACCCGGTGTGGCTGATGTGTTTATCAAAGCTACAGCTCCACCTCCCATTCCCCTATGGCTCGGCTGGCTCCTTGGGTTCATTCCCTTCTATGGCCTGGTCGTCTTCCTGCTCATGCAACTCATGCGCAAACGCCCACCCACGGAAATAGAAACTCCGCTTGCTGAACCTGTTGAGAGCGAAGACAAGCCCTCGCCTCTACCACATACGATACAGTGAAAGCTGTGTACAGCTTCCTCTCCCTAGAATGTTTCACGTGAAACATTCTAGGGAGAGGAAGCTTTCCCTTGATCTTCTCTCACAGAAGCAGCAGAAGGCTTTTGCGAAATTCGGGGATAAGGTCGAGAAGATTGTTTCCCCAGTGGCCCGTCGTAACGAGTGCTTGTGGATCACGCTCCTGCATCTTCTCTAGGTAGGTGAGTATCTCTTGTGCGATGCCCCTGACTTGCTGCCAATCCAAATGATATTCGAACTCTGATTGAAGAGAACGATCAAAGCGATGGTAGCTATTGTGCAGGATCAGAGCGCTGTCAGTGCAGGAGACGTCAACGTAGTAGCCACCACAGCCAAAGACACCACATCCACAGGTGAAGAGAGGAATGAGTCCATTTGACTGTTTGATGGCGAAGAACGTTTCAGTATCGAGGATTTTAGGCAGAGCGTTGCCGTTAATGTGAACCAGAACGAACATTGAGTTAACGAATGTCGTAGGAGTGTCTAGACTCTCTTGCTCTATGGTTATTTTTATGCGGTCCATAGCTATTCTCTCTAGCTTTCTTACGCAAACAGAATACGTTCTTCACATTACTAGTGTACCATAGATGATAAGTATTCTTTAAGAAGGGAATCAGTTGATTGGCAACTCGCGTTCTCGTTTGTTGTTGCTCCGAGAATGTTTCACGTGAAACATAAAGGTGGTATGGCGTTTGTAGCTTGTTGCCGTCCTGATCTTTCGCTATGTAATGCAGATGCCAGTATCCTCCCGCGCCAGCGACAATAAAGGGCACGTCACGGTCATTCATGATGCGCGTGAAACGCTGATAGTTGTGGACATGGCCTGCAAACACAGCATCCGGCATGCGACCAGTTTTCTGAATCGCGCCCTCAAGTATTTGCCCCATGTATTCGCTACCAGTGTGGTAGCGGTCCGCAGAGTAGATAGGATGGTGCATTGCCACAAGCAATGCCTTATCTATGGGAGCATTGCTTAGTTCTGACTTGAACCAGTTGATCTGATTATCGTCAAGACGACCGCCTTCGGGTACGTTCGTATACAGGCCAATGATGGTCGCAAAAGGCGCATTCAGGGTCCAATAGACGTTGGGTTGTGTCATGGCGTCGCGTGAGACATCGCCTGCGTCTTTCGTGATCACAGGTTCCGATCATCATACTCATGATTTTTGTTTTAGGTTGTGTCATATCTTACAGCAGTGAGGGTAAGTCTTTGTGATGTTGTTTCACGTGAAACATTACTATGCATAGGTCGTACCGAGGCTACTCCATCGTTACCAACGAACAACCAGTTCACGCAACTGCGTGATCTGTTTCTCCCCCGGCCAAGCGGCACGCATCGCCGTATAGGCCCGAATCGCCTCATTGAACAGCTCCTTACTCTGTAGCACCTTGGCACCCTCAATGCCTTGCGTCCAGTGCTTGATGCACCAATCCATGTCTCGTGGTTTGTCTTCACGATGCATCTCTGCCAGAACTTGGTCGAGCCATGTTTCGACACGACTTACCTCTGTTGCCGTTTGAGTCTCGAGCGACTGAGCAAAGGAGCCGAGAGCTTCTTTCTGTAACCCCAGGTGAAAATGGGTCATGGCATCATTTCCCAGCAATATACCTTGGTCATGACCAACCCAGATGGGGATAGGTTCACCAGTAGTCTGCTGATGAAAGGTAGTATGCGCTTGGCCTAGCGAGGTGAGTGCATCCTGTTTCTGCCCGTTGAGAGCCTGGCGATTTGCCAGAACTGCATACACGCAACTGTGAAGCAGCTTGGGCATAGGCGTAGCATAAGCGTGTTCAAGAAGATATGTTGCCTCTTCAACTGCCTGCAATGCTTGCTTCCACTGATTTGCGTAGTAGTAGGCTATTGACAGGGTTCTCAGAGCAATGATGTGCAACATAGCGTTTTCTGCTACCTTGCTGTAAGTCACGGCTTGCTGCATGTAGCTAATGGCTTCTCTAGTCCCTTCCAAGTGCCTGGCAAGCGCAGCCTTGAGCAGGACACATTGTGTGAGCAGATCAGCAGCAGCTTTGCGGTGCTGTGATGACGACGACTTGGCAATGGCCTTGAGCGTGGGCAGATACGACTCCACGATATGAGAGGTCAAGGCCAACTCCTTGCCTCTGTGCAGATACCAACACGCTGTGACACCTGCGGCACATTGGGTCAAAATCTCCTCTGCTGGATAGTTAAGTATCGGCCCAAGCTTGGAGAGGCCGCATAGCTCGATAGGCAAGAACGCTAGGCAGTGCAGGGCCTCGCGCCTGCCGATGAGGTACTCAATCTCTTGACTCATGCTGCTGTACTCCTCTGTCTCTTGTACAATCTGCGCTTGAAGCAGGTGATAACGGGTATTGCGACGAGGCCACTGCCAGAGTAGCTTCATGAGCCGAAGCGTTAAATCCTGCTTACGCCATGGATTTAACCCATCATCCGCCGCTTCTGTTGTCTCTGTAGGGGCTGAAGTGTTTTGTTCTGCTGTGATGTAGTTACCTTCTAGGCCCAAGTCCGAGGCCGCCGCCTCGTAGACCTCACACAGCTTCTCAATATTATAAGCGCGTGGCATCGCTTTGCCTTTCTCCCAGCGGTACAAGGTGTTCGCATTGGTGCCAATGTACTCTGCGGCTTGCTCTAGAGTCCAGTGTTTGCGTGCCCGCGCTGCTGCTAACTTTGAGAGTGCCCGTTGCATGCTGTTCCTCCGCTTCAGTATGCTTTTTTCAGCTTCCTCCACAGTATAGAGTATGATACTACCTGCTGTCGAGTGCAAATGGAAGTGCAGTGAGAAACGACGAGAAATGTAGAACAGTAAGAAAGAGAGGAAGAAACGTAGTAAAGAGACGATGCAGCAGTGATGAATGTACTGTCATTTCAGGTAAGAGAAGGATATTCTGTAATGAGTGCCTGAGCGGCGGTACATCTCTGTCCACCAACGTTTCATGGCACTACGAAGCGATGGTGCCGCTGCATCGTCGCTTTTTTTGGTGCAGTAAAGTGTACATAAGGAATATTGTAGTGAGAAGATGAACAGAATATAAAAGATGAGAAAAGCGACGATAAAAACTCTAGTATTGTGGTTATGTATTCATTAAACTAAAAATAGTTCTTGTTGTCTATCTGCACGATCAGAGCAGAAGCCCAAGAGAGAATATTCATATGCAGAAAGGGAACCTCTAATGAGAGAGAATATGTTGTCCGAGAGACGGCACCCGCTGAGCAAGATTGAGCATGTCGTGCAAGCAGCTCTTAGCGATGCCGTGCTCGTCTCCTTGCTGCAGCGCTATGGCTGCACCATAGAGCAGACGACAGTCCACTTCCCTGAAGGGACCACTGCAGAGAAAATCTTGCCAGGGCGGGGCGTGACGACGCGTTACAGCATCGTGTTGCCCGATGGGGTCGAGTTGTTGTGGAAACAAGGTTACCCGATAGTCCAGCCTGCTCGCTCTATGCTCCAGATCGACGAGGATCTCTATGAGCAGGAGGAGGAGCGCATCGCGCCCAAAAGGAGATGTAATGTTTCACGTGAAACATTCTAGCAAAGGTTATAGGCCACGAAGAAGTGTGCCTTCTTTAGTAGCGCATTCTCCGCACTTGCCCTGCCAGGGTAGATTTGTTACACTATTGTCAGGCAGACGCTTATGG
>JAFATZ010000334.1 GCA_019243675.1 Ktedonobacteraceae bacterium
TTTGACGCATTTCGTCAGGCTGATGGCAGTACCACCCGACGCTTCGGTGGCACGGGCCTCGGTTTGACTATTGCAAAGAGGCTCGTGGAGCTACAAGCAGGCGAGGTAGCAGTGGAGAGTACACTGGGGCAGGGGTCAACCTTCTCCTTTACACTCCCTGTCCTCTCCCCTTCCAAACAAGCTATTGTTGAAAGAAGTCCTAGTTAAAACACCTACTGAAGTCTTTCTGAGAGAGAAAAGAAAAAAACTGATGAATGTACCGCTAAGTGGGAAGCGTCCCACTACTATTCTTGTTGTGGAGAATGAGGTATCTAACCGCATTCTCGTTGAGCGTGTGCTATCCACACGTGGCTATCGCTGTCTTTCTGCGTCAAATGGTCGTGAAGCGCTTGCTATTCTCGACGATGAGCCAGTGGACCTCATTCTTACTGACCTTTCTATGCCTGTCCTGGATGGGTATCGCACTACCCAGTTAATTCGTGCTCGTTCCCATCTGGCCCATGTCCCCATTGTGGCAGTTACGGCATTTCCACTGGCAGATGAAGGGGAAGCAGCGAGACAGATGGGCTGTACGGAGTATCTGACCAAGCCGTTTAAGCCACGCCAACTGCTAGAAGTGGTGGAGCGCTTGCTGCCACAAATCTGACCAAAAAGTTCTCTTTTGGCAAATATTTTACTTTTGCGGGCCTTCAAACGTAATATATACTATATAGGCCTTGCTGACCGACCATGTGCTGGTCGGTCAATCTCTTTTGGAAAATATAATCCATGTATATGGCTGGGAGTTTTTGCATGAATATTCAAATAACAACACAAGCAGTGCAAAATGTAGAATGCGATGCACTGATAGTAGTGGCTGCCCGTCGTGCTCTAGGAAAAGGCGAGCACGAAGTGCTTTTCTCTTCACCTGCTATGGATCTCGATAACGCACTTGACGGAGTGCTTAGCAACGTTTGTGCAGATGGTGAGTTCAAAGGGAACTTGGGCGAATTGCTCACGCTCCATACAATGGGACGTATTGCGCCAAAGCGTGTGATTGTAGTAGGACTGGGAACGGAGCAAAAGATACGTACACAGACGCTACGCTTCGTGAGCCAGATTGCCGCACACCACGCACAAAACATTGGTGTACATCAGGTCGCCCTGGCTGTTGATTGGGGCAATGAGCACATTAGTGTTGTGGAAGCTGTACAGGCACAGGTGGAAGGGGCAATGCTAGGAGCATATACGTTCAGACAATACCAGCACGCAGAGCGAAATGGTACGGGAATAACCCAGTTCCTGCTGGTAGTCGAACAGGCGGATGAACTTGAACAGGCAATGCGGCGCGGGCAAGCTTTAGCAGAGGCCACCAACTTTGCTCGCGACCTCGTCAACGAGCCACCAAATGTGTTGACGCCGCGTGAGCTTGCTCACCGTGCGAGCACAATGGCAAAGCAGTTCGCTCTGGAATGCGAAATACTCGACAAGCCCAAAATGGAAGAGCTAGGCATGGGCGGCCTGTTGGCAGTGACACAAGGGAGCGCGGAGCCGCCACAGTTTATCATTTTGCGCTATCGGGGTGGTGACTCGGAGAAGGGTATGGCTTTGGTCGGCAAAGGTATTACCTTCGATACGGGTGGTATCTCCATCAAGCCTGCCGATCATATGGAAGAGATGAAGGGAGATATGGCAGGGGCAGCGGCAGTGCTGGGCGCGATGCAGGCAATTGCTACTCTACGGCCCGCCATCAACGTGACCGCCCTGATTCCCACCTGTGAAAATATGCCCAGCGGCACCGCCTACCGCCCTGGCGACATTCTGCGCATTATGAATGGAAAGACCATCGAGATTGTCAATACCGATGCCGAAGGACGCCTCATTCTAGCCGACGCTCTTTCCTATGCGGTAAAGCAAGGATTGTCACCGATTATTGACCTGGCAACGCTCACCGGTGGGATTGTCGTAGCGCTGGGGCACACTATGACGGGCCTCTTCTGTAATAGTGAGCAACTGACAAAAGAAATTCTCACTGCCGGAGAGGCTGCGGGCGAGAAGTTCTGGTCTATGCCTCTGGACGAAGAATACTCCGAGATGATTAAAAGTGATATTGCCGATATTAAGCAATCGGCTGGACGCGTCGCTTCATCGGTAACGGCGGCCAAGATTCTGCAGCACTTCGTAGGCAATGCCCGCTGGGCACACCTGGATATTGCTGGCACAAGCTACGTCGATAGCAAGAGGCCGTACCAGGAGAAGGGGGCCACGGGGGTTGGCGTGCGCACGTTGGTGGAGTTGGCAGTACAAAGAGCCAGCTAGACGCGAAGACGTCAGGGAGTGTTCTCCTACTTGGTGAGCGAACACTCCCTATCTCGTTATGCTGATGTCGGTTGTGCCCTTGCTTCATCCGCGGGGGGCAATTGAGCTGTGCAGTAGGCACACCGTGTGGCCTTGAGCGGTACTGTACTCAGGCAGAAGGGACACTCGCGGGTGGTAGGTTTCGCAGGCTCGGTATGTGGCGTAAAACGATCGTGCAATGCATTTACTGGAAGCACGACGAAGAAGTACACCACCGCAGCTATAATTAAGAAACTGATGACTGCATTCAAGAATGACCCGATAGCAAAGTAGCTGTGGTTGACTGGAATTCTCCAAGTCGAAAAATCGAACCCCCCAAATATACCAATCAAAGGTGTGATCAGGTCCTTGACAAACTCCTGAACAACGCTATTAAATGCAGCACCGATCACGATACCAACGGCTAAATCCACAACGTTGCCACGCAGAATAAACTTTCTGAAACCCCCCAAGGCGGCCACGCCGCTATGCAGACCTTGCTCACCAAAATCCCTCATCGTATTCATAAATAGACCTCCATGTTTTTTTAGTAGTAGCGACCCTTGCAGTCGCCATGCTCTATTTGAAAACCGCACAAGGCCCCAAGAAACTGTCCAAGCCGCAAGCAAGCGAGCACGGTGAGGACAAGCGAACAGGGCGAGGGCAAGCCTCGCCCCTACTATACCACGTGGGGCTTGAGAAATATTCGAGGCTCCTTGCTCTAGTATAGCATGGCTACCCATCTCTTCCACAAACTTTTGACTATCTAGCCATCTGGTCCTCGCCGAAAAAGCTAGTCACACCTTCCTCTCTGTGATATGCTGTACCTAACAAGAACGACTAGTGAAAATTTACAGAGAATGCAATGAGCAGTACGCTTCTAGTGAGAAACGCAAGGCAGAAGAACCTATGACGACAAGACCTACAAAACTTCAAGAGAGAGAACAATGGCCCTCCTTACCGTATGAGGAATGGAAAACTACCTTGGATACGCTGCATATGTGGATGCAGATTGTGGGCAAGGTAAAACTGGCACGTGCTCCCTTTCTCAACCAGTGGTGGGAGGTTGCCTTGCATATAACACCTCGCGGCATGACAACTGGACCTATTCCGTATGACTATGAGGTGTTTGCCATTGACTTTGATTTCCTCAGTCACACGCTCATGATTCGCACAAGTCACGGAAAAGAAGAGACGATGCTCTTGCAAGCTCGTCCGGTTGCAGCGTTCTATAAAGAATTTATGGATAGGCTTAACGCTTTGGGTATACAGGTTCCCATTCATCCTGTTCCTTCAGAAGTGCCACATCCTATTCCTTTTGAACAGGACACCACACATAGCTCTTACGATGCGGAGTATGTGACTCGCTGGTGGCAGATACAATTACGCCTCTATACTATTTTCGAGAGGTTTCGCACTCCATTCAGAGGCAAAAGTAGCCCAATACACTTTTTCTGGGGCTCATTTGACTTAAATGGGACTCGCTTCTCAGGGAAAAAAGCTACTCCTCCAGCCATGAGTGGGGAACTAGGCAACATTATGCGCTTTGCGGAAAATGAGGAAAATTTTGCGTTTGGTTTCTGGCCAGGTGATGAACGGTTTCCCCATCCTGCTTTGTATTCCTATATCTATCCTGCACCACCAGAAGTGGAAACGATCAAAACTGGACCAATTGGTTCCTACTTTCATACACAATTAGCAGAATGTATTCTTCCATATGAAGACGTGAGCAAAGCAGCAGACGCTGAGAAGATGATTCTGCATTTTCTTGAAACGACCTATACGGAAAGTGCAACACTTGCAGGCTGGGATATCAAAGCATTGGAAGGGTCAATCCCTCCTCAATTTATATAAGGTGGTCTGACCCTCTCGCTTTGTTAGTGTGCTGGCGTGCTTTTCCGTTCTGTTGTCCATCACAGGCTAACGACGCTTTGCCGCGCTACCAGGTCTAGGACTTCAGGAAGGCCAGCAGGTCGGCATTGAACTGTTCCCTGTGCGTGGCGGTGAGGCCGTGGGGCGCGCCCGGATAGACCTTCAGCGTCGCGTCCTTGACGATCTTCGAGGAGAGCAGGGCCGAGTCGGCGATGGGCACGATCTGGTCGTCGTCGCCGTGGATGATCAGGGTCGGGATGTCGAACTTCTTAAGGTCTTCGGTGAGGTCCGTCTCGGAGAAGACCTTGATGCAGTCGTAGGCAGCTTTGAGACCGACCTGCATCGACCACAGCCAGAACATGTCCCGAATGCCTTGCGACACCTTGGACCCTGGTCTGTTGGCACCGTAGAAGGGTGCGCTGAGATCCTTGTAGAACTGCGAGCGGTCCGCACTGATGCCAGCACGCAGAGCGTCGAACGCCTCAATGGGCAAGCCGCCCGGATTGGACGCAGTCTTGAGCATCAGCGGCGGAATCGCGCCCACCAGCACAGCCTTGGCTATGCGCGAAGTGCCGTGGCGACCAATGTAGCGGGTCACTTCGCCGCCGCCAGTGGAATGGCCCACCAGCACCGCATCGTGCAGATCGAGCGTGTCGATGAGCGCTGCGAGATCGTCGGCGTAGTGGTCC
>JAFATZ010000343.1 GCA_019243675.1 Ktedonobacteraceae bacterium
CAGCGCGCCCAGCCGCGTCCAAGTGAGGATTGAAGATGACTTGGTCCGGTCCGCCAGGCAACGCGTGAATGAGCAAGAACACAAAAATCGAGAGTAGAAACAGTAAGGGGATAGCTTGCAATAATCTACGTATGAGATACTGACTCATAAGCACCTCCGCTCTAGAGTGATGAGGTTGGGAGTATAGACCTGTCAGACAGGGCCACACTCCCAACCTTCTCTCTCAGCGTTCTAGCATTTTCCGTTGGTACACCACCACTCCCACAGATTGACGGTTTCAGAGGCAACCTCTGGACCTGGTGCGTAGTTGTGTGCTGTGAGCTTGGCAATACCGGGATCGGATGGGCCATATAGCACGATAATTGGAAAGTCCATCGGGTTGTCCGTCAGGTAGATCTGATGCAGATGGTTAAACGCATCCTGTCTCTTAACTGGGTCAGCAGTAGATTTTTCCAGCGTGAGATAGTGATCAACCTGTTTGTTACAATAAAAGCTGTAGTTGCCATTACCACCACCAGAGCCGGGAATTTGATCACACGCAACCACCGTCGATTCATCGGGATCATAGATTGGGTTCTGCTCATACTCTGCCAGATCGTGCTTGCCACTGGGCAAGAACGTGCCAAAGAAAGTATCTGCCGGAACGTATTGAATGTCGAGCTTAATGCCGATGTCCTTGAAGTTCGATTGGATAATCAATGCATCTTGCTGACGCCAGGGCTTGCCTGATGTTGTCGAGTAGTTGAACTCCAGACGCTGCCCATTCTTGGCGCGTACCCCGTCGGCACCCTTGATCCAGCCATTCTGATCCAGTAGCTTGTTGGCTGCAGCAGGGTCAAATTGCGGACAAGGAGCGTTGGCTTGGTAGCCAGGGTTGAAGCCCTTTCCGTGTGGAGTACACAGCGGCGAGGCTGTGCCCTGACGGGCTGTTTGTCTCAAACTGGCATAATCAATGGCCATCGCCATCGCCTGACGCACCTCGCGATGTGGCCCCAGAATGGGGTTTCTGAAGTTGATGGCAATCATCTCAAAGTTGACGGTGACCGGATTTATGCTGAGTTTGTAGTTGGTGAGCGCACGATAGGCTGGCATCTTGCTCACGTCCAGGAACCAGGACGAGGTGATGGAGCCAGTTTGCAGGTTCTTGAGAATAGTGTTCTCGTCTTGTACTGGAACGAATATGATCTTATCTAGGTAGGGTAGCCCTTCATCGGCGCGATAGTAGTTCGGGTTGCGCACGACGGTGTAGTGATCTCCTGGTCGGCTCTCGCTCATCATAAAAGGGCCGCTTGACACTGAAGGGAATAGCCCTTGCTTGGATTTGAGCATGTCTGGAGCATACTGGGAAAAGGTGTGCTTGGGCAGCGGGGTTGCCTGAGCATCCGTCCAGATAGAGATAAACGGTGCATACGCTTCGCTGAGATGGAAGGTAATTGACAGTTTGTCAGCAGACACATCCGCTGATTGTATGAGGTTAAAACCAACTGTTGTGTATGCAGCAAATTTCTGATCGTTATAGAGCTTCCAAGTATAGTCAACGTCATCGGCGTTGAGTGGTTGCCCATCCGACCACTTGAGACCGGGCCTAAGCTTGAAGGTCCACGTTTTGAGATCAGCGCTGATATCCTTGTTGGCGAGAGTCGGTATCTCTGAGACGATGCCAGCGTTGATATGGCCATCTTTGTCGCCGTAGAACAGGGGAGCAAAGATGGCTTGATCGACAAGCGCATTAAACGTTGAGGGGCCACCATTAGGAATGAGCGAGTCAGGTGCATTGGGAATATCATCGATCCACGTTCCGCCTCTGACAGGCTTTGCATTGCTGCCGCTATTTACAGGGGTACCTGTTGGGCCACACCCGCTGAGCAACAACACTAGCACTCCCAGCAGCGAGAATGTAACCATCAGAAACTGATGGGGTCTCTTGAGCATAAGAATCTCCTTAAAAGTCATACTTTTATATATATACGTTGCCTGCAGAGTAAATTCTTACACCCATATGAATTGTTGTGTTCTTGTGGTTGAAGAGCATCACAAAAACACAACAATTTCAACTACAAGTGCTGAAGTCGAGAAGAAAGACGAGAACGCAGAGCTACTTGTGACAATAAGTTCTTCCTTAAGCCTCCATCGTGCTGATGTCGCCGATGGGTTCATTCAGTTCTTTCGCTCGCATCACCCGGCGCATGATTTTGCCAGAGCGTGTCTTGGGCAGGCTTGCCACAAACTCTAACTCGTCGGGTGTTGCTATTGCACCGACCACTGTGCGTACATGCTGCTTCAGCTCGTTTGCCAACTCATCAGAAGGCGCTACACCATTTTTGAGGATGACAAACACTTTGACGCGCTCACCTTTGATTTGGTCCGGCTTGCCAATGGCCGCTGCTTCTGCCACTTTCTCATGGCTCACGAGACTCGACTCAATTTCCATCGACCCCAGGCGGTGTCCGCTTACCTTGATGACGTCGTCGACGCGTCCCTGTACACGGAAGTAGCCATAGTGGTCTTTGGTGGCAGCGTCACCAGCAAAGTAGACAT
>JAFATZ010000354.1 GCA_019243675.1 Ktedonobacteraceae bacterium
TGCGTCTTCGTGGACACAGGCTGCTTGCGAGCCAACGAACGAGAGCAAGTTGTTGATACGTTCAGTAAGCATATGCACATTCCACTCGTCGTGGTAGATGCGAGGCAGCGTTTCCTGGCGCGTCTAGCAGGTGTGATTGATCCAGAGCAGAAGCGTAGCATCATCGGTGAAGAGTTCATTCGCGTCTTTGAAGAGCAGGCGACACACCTGGAGGAAGAGCAGGGACCTATTCCATTCCTAGTCCAAGGCACGCTCTACCCCGATGTAATCGAGAGCACGAGCCACGACACAGCAGCGACGGCCACACGCATTAAGACACACCATAACGTTGGTGGCCTTCCCGAGCATATGTCACTCCAGCTAGTCGAACCCCTGCGCTTACTCTTTAAAGACGAGGTGCGCGAGATTGGGTTGTCTCTAGGACTGCCGGAGGAATGGGTATGGCGTCACCCATTCCCTGGCCCCGGTCTGGCTATTCGTATCATTGGCAGCGTAGACGAACAGCGCCTCGCTACACTGCGAGCAGCCGACAGCATAGTGATTGACGAAATACGTCGTGCGGGTATCTATCGCGAACTGGGCCAAGCCTTCGCCGTATTGACGCCGTTGCAGAGTGTCGGAGTGATGGGCGATGGGCGCACTTATGCCAACGTGGTAGCCGTGCGCGCCGTTACCACAGGCGACTTTATGACAGCAGATTGGGCACGCCTCTCGCCCGAACTGTTAGCGTGCATCTCGCACCGTATCGTAAACGAAGTGCCGGGTGTCAACCGCGTCGTCTATGACATCACCTCAAAGCCACCAGCCACCATTGAGTGGGAGTAAAGATGAACATATTGTAACCTAGCTGCTCCTTCGCAGTGAGGCAGCAATGAATTTTTTGTCAGAATAGAACAGGTGCAATTCATTAATTTGTCACCATGTCGTGGTATTGTTATTTATGTGAAGTAGTGATGAGACGGGAGTGGGTACAGCAGGCACTGGGTGAGCTATCCAGTGCCTACTGGATACTCACCGTGGATGAAACGTTGTCCCATCATTAATAAACACAATCTGCTGATCTTGAATATGCACAATGAGATCGGGCTTGCCATCTCCGTTGACATCTTGCACCTCACCCGTAACAGGTGTTAAATCCTGCCCATCACCATACAGAACTGGGCCGATGAAAATGCGTGTATGCGAGACATCGCCGCCTGGTATTTCAATTATTTCTACTTGACGACGCAAATTCATAAAGATAAAGTGAGTGGGATTGCTGGCACTGTCGCCATGACCTACCACAGCATCAAGCTGGAAGGTGCGAGGACGACCATAATGTAGATCATCCTGATAGACACGCCACCAGGAGCTAAATGCTGCAATGGACATCACTAGCACCATTGTCATTACCATGCCGACCAGCACAGCTACGATAGGGAACCGCTTATGTCCATGCAGATCAGCAGTTTTAAGCGGAGCTACTGCGTTTGATGCGATACCATTCGTACGTTTAGGACTCAGGCTAGAGCGACGCCGCTGTATCAA
Source organism: Ktedonobacteraceae bacterium (assembly GCA_019243675.1). Taxonomy (GTDB): domain Bacteria; phylum Chloroflexota; class Ktedonobacteria; order Ktedonobacterales; family Ktedonobacteraceae; genus JAFATZ01. The sequence goes on from JAFATZ010000354.1 coordinate 1,528, forward strand.
TATTCCCTGGATAGCTGGTTCTTCTTGGTTCTCCGGTTGCCTTCGTTGTACCGGAGGGACTGGTTTATAGCGTCGCACACTAGTGGGCATACGTGTTTGGTAGAGTGCATCATCATCCTCAACGTCGTACTCAACAGGTTGAGCTTGTTTTCTTGCCTGCATTGTTCCCATAAGGGTTTCCTCCGTTTCTAGACACTTACGCTTAACACCTCTTTCCTTACAGTATATCAGAACATATGTTCTAGTCAATAGAAATTAGGACCAATATTGGAGCAATCGGCCCTAAATGAAGATTTTGTTATGCTACATGTTGTGGATGCAAGCCCACAACATGTAGCATAACAAAATCCTCCTCTTTATAGAGACCTGCGGACATGGTACAATAGCCTCATTGCAACAGAGGGGGCACGTATGCCATTCAGCCCAGTCCAATGTTCCTATCCGGTGTCTGGAGAGGACAAACAAACAACACGAAGCGGATATATATACTTCAGCATGTTAGACATCATCATTACACTGGCCCAGGCTTTTCGCACCCAGCACAAACAACTGTATATAGTAGGCGGCACGGTCCGAGATGGGCTACTACACCGCAGCGAGTCTACTGACGCGGACCTAGCAACCGATGCTCACCCAGATGAGGTCAAACGCATCGTGGCAACAACCAAGCCCACGACGATTGTGCTCGTGGGCGAACGTTTTGGCACCGTACGCCTGTACTATGGCAGTGATATCATAGAGATCACTACATTTCGCAGTGAACGCTACAATCCAGAGTCACGCAAGCCAGAGGTGTGCTTCGGCAGCGATTTAAAAGAAGACCTGCTCAGGCGTGACTTCACCATCAACGCGATGGCACGAGACCCCCTAGATGGTCATATCATCGATTTATTTGACGGACGACGGGACCTGGAGGCTCATATTCTGCGCGCTGTGGGTAACGAACCCGATAAGCGCTTTGATGAAGACCCTCTGCGCTTACTGCGTGCAGTACGCTTCGCCGCCCAACTCAACTTTACTATTGAGTCGGAGACGCGTAATTCTATCGAGCGGCAGGCGTCAAAACTACAGAAAATCAGCCGTGAACGTGTGCGCGATGAAATGAATAAACTGCTGATCTCGCCCTATCCAGCTAAGGGCCTTGATTTGCTCGTCGAATTGGGTCTGATACAATGGATTGTGCCAGAGGTGCTAGAGCTACGAGGTGTGAGTCAGCAGCCACAACCACGAGCATTACACACCAAGGATGTCTATGCCCACGTGCTTCGTGTTGTCGAGCGTTCTGCGCCCCACCTTGCAACACGCTGGGGCGCATTGCTGCACGATATAGCCAAGCCGCGCACACGCACTGTTGAGGACAACAAAGTTCATTTCTTTGGACATGAGGACGTCGGCGCACATATGGCTCGTGAGATACTGAAGCGCCTGCACTTCGACCGCGACTTTATCGAGAGTGTCTCACGCCTAGTTCGCCTGCACATGCGCGCTAATGCGTACATGTCTGATTGGACCGATGGAGCTGTGCGCCGTCTCATGCTTGATGCTGGCGATGACTTGCTTGACCTACTTGATCTCTCCCGCGCTGATATCACTAGTTATCGTGCTGAAAAGATCAATCGTGCCGTTGCTCGAGTCAGTGAACTTGCCGAGCGCTGTCAACGTCTCAAAGAAGAGGCGGAGCGAGTCCCGTTGAAGAGTCCTCTGGATGGTAACGAACTTATGGCACTCTTCGGTCGCGGTCCTGGTGCTTGGTTGCGCCCCATCAAGGATCACCTGCTTAGTCTCGTGATCGATGGTGTGCTTTCTCCTGATGATAAAGAAGAGGCGACGAAGGTCGCCAGAGCATTAGTAGAAGAATCAACGTAGTGACGGTACTCACGGCCCGAGAAAGAGATACGTGTTATGGGAAATAAGAACACATCCAATACAAGAAACAAAGTGCGATCCTCTGCCACATCCTCAAGAAGAAAAAAGCGTCATACGACCGCAAGGGGCAACAAGCAACGCATCGGTGGAACAGCCGTGCCAGGCGCTAAGTCGACGCAGCCCAAACCGATGTCCAGCAGCAATGACCCGAGCCAGCAGCAAACCGAGAGCTCCAACCGTGATATGCGCCGTCGCATGCAACACTTAGGTACTGGCCAGTATAGTCAACAGAAGAACATAGAAACTCTGCAGCAACGGCGTAACAAGCGGGTTACGCAACGCAAACAGCGCCTCGAAGAGCAACGAGAAAAGGTACGTAAGTCACTACCAGGTGGCAAGATTACGCTTGGGCGTAGAAATACCTATTTTTTGATAGGAGCAGTGGTCCTTATAGTTCTGTTGATAGTACTATTTGTCGTGCTCAGACAATTCCACATTCTTGCATGACCAGAAAAAGAGAGAAGAGGTGTTGGTTTGGTTAGAACAAGGATAATTGCTGCGGCGGCTCATCTTTATTCTGGCTGGATGCAGGCATTGTAATTGGACCCTCTGCGGCTAGACGCTGAGCTTCGGCAACGACGAGAGGTATCTTCTTGAAATCTTCTCGAATAACGTTTTTGAGGCTGGCCTGATGTAAGCCTGCTGCTGGATGGTACATGGCAATGCAAATGTAGCCATCTTTCTTGCGTGCGCGACCGTGGATAGCGCTAATCTTTTCACTACCAAAGAATTTGGCCATAGAATAGCGACCCAATGTCACAATGACCTGTGGCTTCAGGACAGCGATTTGTCGATCAAGATAATCATTGCAAGCCCGAATCTCCTCGGGCAGGGGGTCGCGGTTGTTGGGTGGTCGGCATTTCACGACATTGGTGATAAATACGTCGGAGCGCTTGAGTTGGATACTGTCCAAAAGCTCATCAAGGAACTGCCCAGCAGGACCGACGAAAGGGCGACCTTGTTGATCTTCATGGAAGCCAGGGCCTTCACCAATAAAGAGTATTTTTGCATGCAGACTACCTTCGCCCGGTACGGCTTTAGTACGGCCTTTACAGAGATTACATTTTGAGCAGACAGCAACCTCGGCAGCTATCTCCAGCAACGTCTCCTCTGATGACATAGCTGTGTGGACCTCTTTCAACGAATAGTGTGTAATGACGAATGCAGGCCACTGCTTACACCCATCATTACACAGTATGTACTATTTACCAGCGGCGCTCGGGTGGACGTGGGCCAAAGCCTCCTTCGCGGCGTGGGCCGCTAGAGCTGCGATTAGGGCCGCCTGGTCCCATCGGGCGGCGTTGTCCCCCGAAGCCTCCTCCTGTGCGATCATTATATCCACCACGGTCGCGTCCACTGCTCTCAGTGTAACCACCACGATCTCGCCCACCACCATAGCCACCCCGGTCATTGCTATAGCCGCCACCAGAACGACTTGGCGGTGCGCCAGTATCACGACCGCCATATCCGCCGCGATTAGGCACACCACGACTCGGGCCTCTACCGACGTTACGCTCGCCCTCTAGTTCTGCCTGAGTGGGTAATTCGCCACTGAGTGCAGCACGGCGCGACAGATTAACGCGGCCCTGTGGATCAACCTCAATCACCATAACGGTGATCTCATCTCCGACCGACACCACATCTTCAGGTCGCATGACTTGATAGTCGGCAAGTTGCGAGGTGCGGACGAGTCCCTCTTTTCCCGGCAGAATTTCGACGAAGCAACCGAAATCAACAATACGGCGCACTGTACCAGTGTAGATGCGGCCAACTTCTACCTCCTCGGTAAGTGAGCGCACAACATCTATTGCCTGCTGCATTGAGTCGGCTGAAGTTGCCGAGATGCTTACAGTTCCATCATCCTCAATATCAATCTTGGCCCCGCTCTCTTCTTGAATCTTGCGGATCATCTTACCACCCGGTCCGATAACCGTACCGATCTTGTCTGGATTGATCTTGATCGTCTGGATGTGTGGAGCGTACGGCGACAACTCTTCGCGTGGCGCATCAATGGTATCTAGCATCTTTTCCATAATGAACATGCGGCCTTCACGGGCCTGTTCAAGGGCCGTGGCCATGATCTCATAGGTAATGCCTTTCACCTTGATATCCATTTGCAAGGCGGTCACACCATCGGCGGTTCCTGCCACCTTGAAATCCATATCGCCGAGTGCATCCTCAATACCCTGAATATCGGTGAGTACTGCCCATTTACCAAGCCGCTCAGCCTCACCGGTAACGAGGCCCATAGCCACGCCAGCCACTGGAGCATGGATGGGAACACCAGCATCCATCAAGGCGAGCGTTGTGCCGCAGACGGAACCCATCGAGGTCGAGCCATTCGACGAAAGCACGTCGGAGACCGCTCGAATGGTATAGGGAAATTCTTCCTGCGAGGGGATGATCGCTGCAATAGCACGCTCTGCCAGGGCACCGTGCCCAATCTCGCGTCGACCTGGACCACGCAGCGGCTTGCTTTCGCCTGTTGAAAAGGGTAGGAAATTATAATGGTGCATAAAGCGCTTACTCTCGCTAGCACCCAGCCCATCGAGCACCTGCTCATCGCCGGGGGAACCAAGGGTAACAACGCTCAACACTTGCGTCTGCCCACGCGTAAAGATGGCCGAGCCGTGTGTACGAGGCAGAAGTCCAACTTCGCAGGTGATGGGACGAATGGTTTTGAGATCGCGCCCATCAGGTCGTTGGCCGTGATCTAAGATGCTGTTGCGAACGTAGGCCTTCAACTCTTTTTCATAGAAGGCGAGAATGTCCTTAAGGCGATCAGGCATCTCTGCGCCAAGTGTCGCCACTAGTTCATCCTGTACTATGTCTAAAGCGGCAGAGCGCGCTGCTTTATTCACATTATTGAGGGCCGACTCAAAACGCGGATGCACAAACGCTGCCACCTTTGCTCGAAGCTCCTCATCGACAATAGATTGTGCGTATGGTCGTTTGGCAATATTAACCGCCTGCGCTAGCTTTTCCTGCATTTTAATGCTGCTTTGCAAGCTCTCATGACCGAAGCGAAGCGCCTCCAGCATCAGGGCCTCGGGCAGCTCTTTCGCACCCGCTTCGACCATCATTATAGCGTCAGTGGTGCCAGCGATAGCGAGATCAAGCTTGCTGCGGCTCATCTGTGACTCAAGAGGGTTAATCACCAACTGATCATCGATATAGCCAACGCGTACTGCTCCAACCGGACCAGCGAAAGGAATGTCTGATACTGAAAGGGCCGCTGATGCACCCACAATACACATGATGGCGGGATCATTTTCCTGGTCTACAGAAAGGACAGTAATAACGACCTGCACATCATTGCGGTATCCTTTGGGGAAGAGAGGGCGCAAAGGGCGGTCCGTAAGACGACTAGCGAGAATTGCATGTTCAGTGGCTCGACCTTCACGTTTGATAAAGCCTCCAGGAATTTTCCCTGCAGCATACATACGTTCTTCTACATCAACAGTTAACGGGAAAAAATCAATGCCTTCGCGAGGCTCATTGCTACCAACCACAGTTGCCAGGATAACAGTATCTCCATAGCGCACTAATGCTGCGCCACTGGCTTGTTCTGCCACGCGACCGGTCTCTATGCTCATGACCCGGCCACCCATGACAGTTTCTTGACGGTGAATCATATTTCCTCCGACTTATTGGCACCCACTTGTTGTGATGCTTCACTTTCCCAGTACACTTCCTAATCCTCATGCATAGCCCTGGGATACATCTTCTTATCTGACTTAAGCTCTACTAGTAATTGCCACGTGTATACCTTCTCACGCTTGCCTGTCGTTAACCTGTGTGGGGCACCCTGTACATTTTGATCTCTGTCGTTTTCTCTTGTCAGCCCAATGATTTCGTAAATGAGGGAGACAGATGGAGCATCGGTCGGGCAGTACCTATCAGTATCATACTACTAGCATGAAGTGACTGCTCCGACCTCCACAAAAAACCCGTGACTATCGGCTTATGTCACGCTTCTGACGTAGACCAAGCTTAGCGACTAATGCACGATAGCGTTCTGGACTCTTTCTGCTCAGATATGCAAGCAAGCGTCGGCGTTGCCCAACCATGAGCATCAGGCCGCGACGGGAATGCTGATCATGCTTATGAATCTTCAGATGTTCGGTGAGCTGATTAATACGCCGTGTCAAGATAGAAACCTGTACCTCTGGGGACCCTGTATCAGTCTCATGAACGCGGGAATCGCTAATGATTTCAGCTTTTTCTTCAACAGTTAATGCCACGCTCTTAAATCACCTCCTGCTCCATAGGGTGAAACGAATAATAACTACGCCTGTGCATTATAACATGGATAGTAAGAGGACGCAATTAATCGTATGTGGTATCTTCCCATTAGCAGTGGGAAGATACCACATACGATTACTATTTAATGGTAACTTTAGCGCCAACTTCAGCCAACTTGGCAGCGACCTTCTCAGCCTCTTCCCGCGAGACTCCCTCTTTGACTGGCTTAGGAGCCTCGTCAACAACGGCCTTCGCTTCCTTCAGGCCTAGACCTGTAAGTTCGCGCACAACCTTGATGACATTGATCTTGTTGGGTCCGATCTCACTGAGAATAGCGTCAAATTCGGTTTGCTCCTCGACAGGCGCAGCGGCTGCTTCAACAGGTCCGGCTCCTGCCGCGGGTGCAGCGGCGGCAGCAGCGACAGGTGCAGCGCTTACACCCCACTTGTCCTGCAGTGTTTTGTTCAGCCGGACAAGCTCTAGAACATTCAATTTTTCAATCTCTTCGATGATGGTCTCTACAGACACAATATATCTCCTTTATGAACTTGGCTGTTCGCCGTTAAGTTGCTCTGCACGAGCTTGTAACACATAACACAGATCGCGTAGGGGCGCAGTAAACAGACTATAGGCCGTCGCCAATGGACCCTGAAGATAGCCAACAACCTCAGCTTGAGCCTGCTGCTTACCACCGGGCAATTTGCCGAGACTATCTACTTGCTCTGCGTTCAAAGCGCGGCCTCCGAGAATGGCCGACTTGAGTTTGACAACTTTAGAGCTACGTACGTAGTCGCTCACCGCTTTAGCGGCGGCTACTTCGTCTCCGTAGGACAAGGCAATAGCTGTTTGGTCATGGAAAATGCTCTTGTCCAACTCGGTCATGCTGTTACGCTCGGTTGCGATGCGCAGCAATGTGTTCTTCACAACTTGAAATTCAAGTTTAGCGGCACGCATCTTACTGCGCAAGTCGTTCATATCCTTCACATTGAGACCCTGGGTCTGTACCAGGATAGTCACGGTAGCACGACTGAGCTTCTCTGACAATACCTCAATCTTCTCTCCCTTTTGTTTGGTTGGCATGAATACACTTCCTCCTTTCAGTCCAAAGATTGTATATAAAAAGCCTTCGGCAATCAAACCGAAGGCTACTGAGGCTACTAGGAAAAACACATGGATAGAGTTCCTTACACCTCTGTTAAACAGATCGCTTCCTCGGCAAGCCATCACCTTTCAGAAGGATGACCCTTAGATGCATAGAGCATACTTGCTGTCTTCGGTTGATTATGAAGTTATTTTATTGTACTTTGAGCGCCTGGGCGCTTGCAATATCCAAACGAATGCTGGGTGACATAGTAGAAGAGAGCACAATCGACTTGATATAATTACTTTTTGCGCCAGATGGCTTGGCACGTACAACAGCGTCGATAACCGAACTGAGGTTAGCCAGCAATGCCTCTTCACTGAATGAAAGCTTCCCTGCGGGGATATGCAATAAGTTGTTGGCCCTATCAATTTTAAATTCAACACGGCCAGCTCGAACCTCGCGAATAGTCTTAGCGAGATCGAAAGTGATCGTTCCCGCCTTAGGGGTAGGCATTAGCCCGCGAGGTCCAAGTTTCTTACCAAGCTTCCCGACCTTAGCCATGACGTCGGGAGTAGCGATAGCAATATCAAAGTCAAGCCAATCAGCTTCAATCTGTTTGATCAGGTCATCAAGGCCAACAAAGTCGGCCCCAGCAGCCTCTGCTTCCGCAACCTTTTCGCCTTGCGTAAAGACAAGCACCTTGACTTCTTTTCCGCTCCCTGCTGGCAACATAGCCGTGCCACGCACCATTTGGTCAGCATGACGAGAGTCAACGCCAAGTTTCATATGCACTTCGACAGTTGGATCAAACTTTACGTAGTTTATCTTCTTGAGGAGTGAAACAGCTTCTTGTGGCTGGTAAAGCTTGTCTCTATCAACAAGTTTTTCTGCCTCTAGATACTTTTTTCCATGTTGTGCCATATAAGCCCTCCTTGAGGTACTGGACCGCAGTGACTTGCGGGCAGCAACTTAAACGACCGTGATCCCCATACTGCGTGCGGTTCCCTCAATAGTGCGCTCCGCACCTTCAATGTCGAGCACGTTCAGATCTTTCATCTTGAGTTCAGCGATCTCACGCACTTGGGTGCGCGTCACTGAGCCAACTTTTGTCTTGCCTGGAGTAGTAGACCCTTTCTCCACATTTGCAGCCTTCTTCAATAGGTCTGCTACAGGCGGTGTCTTAGTGATGAATGTAAAAGAGCGATCTTCATAGATAGTAATTTCAGCAGGGATAATCATGCCCACCTGCTCGGCAGTACGTGCATTGTACTCCTTGCAGAACATCATAATATTGACGCCCTGAGGGCCAAGCGCGGTACCGATGGGGGCAGCAGGAGTTGCCTTGCCAGCCGGAATCTGTAGTTTAACTACAGCTTTGATACGCTTTGCCATGTATTTCACGCTCCTCAGAATGATTGATTGTTTATATTTTCTCTACTTGAAGAAAATCTAGGATGACCGGTGTCTCACGACCAAAGAATGAAACCAGAACTGTAACTTTATTGCGATCCATATTGATATCACTGACCGTGCCAATAAACTCAGTGAATGGACCATCTATCACGCGTACACTTTGGCCTTTAGAAAAACTGATTTTGGCCTTGGGCTTCTCTGTTTCTTTCGTGACCTGTTTTAGGATAGAACGAATCTCGTGCTCCTGCAGCGCTATAGGGCGCGTTCCAGAGCCTACAAAGCTCGTGACTCCAGGAGTATTACGGACAACATACCAGGCTTCATCGCTCATGATCATCTCTACGAGCACATAGCCGGGAAAGACCTTGCGCTGTACCGTGCGCCGTTGCCCCTGCTTAATCTCCACCTCTTCCTCCATAGGCACGATAACACGAAAAATTTTGTTGCGCATATCCATTGATGCAACACGAGCTTCCAGGTGGCTCTTTACTTTGTTCTCGTATCCCGAATACGTGTGGATGGCATACCAGGCTCGCTCATCCCCGGTCTGCACATTTTCACTGGTATGATCAGTAACCACTACATTTTCCCTTATGATAACAAAGCTAATGACTGTTGCTAAGCAACGTGAAGAGCTTAAGTAGCCCAAAGTCAACTGCACCTAAAATGAGACCAATGGCGAGAGAGAGCACGATAACGGCTACAGTCATGTTCCTGACCTCCTCAACGGTGGGCCATGTGACTTTGTGACGAAGCTCATAATAGGCATCGAATACGAAACGCCCAACCTTACTATTGCGCAACCGCGCAACAAGAGAAGTTTGCTTGCTCTCGCGACGCGCAGGTTGTACTGATTGCTTACTTCCATCACGACTCGCAGGACTACTCTTCCTAGCAGTAGTTTTGCTGCTCGGCTCTTCACGTTGCATCTGCCGTTCATTACGAGTCAGCTCTTTGGCGCTACTGGCTATCTGCTCTTTCTTAGTAACGTTGGTTGCTCTGGCTGCTGTTGTCCGGCTACGTGCTGAACCCTGACTAGCATTCTTCTTCTTTGGAGCCATTTTGTTTGCCAAGTTCAACCTTTCTGGCAGATGGTCTCAACCTACTTGGTCTCACGATGGGTTGCATGTACGCGGCAAGTGTTACAATACTTTCTCAACTCAAGGCGTTCAGGGTTATTTTTCTTGTTTTTCGATGTGGTGTAGTTACGACTCTTACACACTGTACAAACCAACGCCACTACAATGCGATTCTCTTTGCCTTTATTGGCCATCTTCTTCTCCTGATACGGAGTGTAGAGGCACGATTGATCGTGCCTCTACACTAGAGAGCTAGTCCAAGATCTTGGTGCAATTGCCCGCTCCCACGGTTCTGCCCCCTTCACGGATGGCAAAGCGCACTCCCTCTTCCATGGCCACCGGCTGGATTAACTGCACCGTCATCTCGATGTTGTCGCCCGGCATCACCA
>JAFATZ010000369.1 GCA_019243675.1 Ktedonobacteraceae bacterium
AAAAGACATCAAGCAACCCAAGCAACTGACCTATGTTTTGACCTTTGTTCTGAGCAAACAAAGTAGCGAGCTGCTGCTGTTCAGCAGAACTCAAAGGAACAGTAATGTTAGCAAGGATGCGATAGAGCAGTAGCATTCCCAACGTAAAAAGAATTTTGTTGCGTAGATCAGGAACGGTCCAGATGCTGCGCAGGCGTTCCCACATTGGGGTCTCCTTTACGTCTCTTCTCTTCTTTACGACGTTTTGTCTTTTCGTACACTTTGACAGGAATGATTTCGACACTGCCGCCAGCGGCTTCTATCTTTGTCCGTGCGCTCTCAGAGAATTTGTGAGCACGCACCGTCAAGGCGCGCCCAATTTCTCCGTCGCCGAGTACCTTGATCAGGCCCCGGCTTTCCGCCCGAGTCATCAAGTCTTGCGCCACCAGATCTTCTGGCTGGACATGCGTCCCTGCCTCGAAAAGTTCAAGGTCGGAAACATTGATAATACTGTACTCCTTCCTGAAGGGAGCATTGCTATTACCGACGCCGCGCAGGAATGGTAAGCGCTTCGACAGGCGTGTCTGACCGCCACTAAAGGCACGGTGGATTGCGCCACCGGTGCGGGCCTTCTGACCTTTACTGCCACGTCCGGCTGTTTTGCCTCGTCCCGAGCCATGTCCACGCCCAACGCGCCTTTCGCGCTTATGCGAGCCAGGAGCTGGTCGCAAATCAGAGAGTTTCATTGACAACCTCCTCTACTCGCACCAGATGCATGACCTTGCGGATCATGCCACGGATCGCTGGATGATCCTCGTGCTCAACAGTATGCTGAAGCTTGCGCAATCCCAAAGATGCAATCGTTGCCTTCTGGTCTTTAGGGTAGCCAATAGCGCTCTTCACCCATTTAATACGCAATTTTGCCATTCTTTACTCCTATCGACGGCGTTCGCCGCCGCCACGGCGGTCACCCCCACCGCCACGATCACCACGTTCACCGCTGCCACGACGATCACCGCGTTCGGTGCGACGTGATGGGCTTTTTGCTTCACGAGCTTGAGCTTCTTCACGACTTGCCCGTAGAACGGCGGCCTGTTCAGCGGCACTGGCAGTAGCGGCAGCAATTCTTGCAGCCTGCTTCTTGCCGACAATTTCAACGACAGTCTTGCCACGCAGTGCGGCCTCTTCCTCTGGTGAACGCAGTTCGCGTAAAGCTGCTAGGCATGCCTGCACAGTATTGGCTTTATTGGTGCTGCCAAGCGTCTTTGTTAGAATATCACGTACGCCCACTGACTCGACTACTGCACGAACGGCCCCACCAGCAATGACGCCAGTTCCAGGGGCAGCAGGCTTGAGCAGCACTTCAGAGGCCCCGAAGGTTGTCTTGACTGCGAAGGGAATAGTTGTCCCCGCTAATGGCACTTGGATCAGATGCTTTTTGGCATCTTCTACTCCCTTACGAATGGCCTCGGTGTACTCACTCGCTTTACCAAAGCCGAAGCCAACGTGGCCATTGCGGTCGCCAACTACCACCAAGGCACGAATGCTGAAACGTCGCCCGCCTTTGACTACCTTGGAGACGCGACTGATATCAACCAGCGTCTCTTCTAGATTTAGCTTTGAAGCGTCTATTCTTGCCATCTTTCTCTTCGTCCTATTCCTCTGAGAAAACTTCTCTCAGAGCGGTCCTAGAAATCCAAGCCTACTTCGCGAGCGCCTTCGGCAAGTGCGGCGATGCGCCCATGATAGGCATAGCCGCCACGGTCAAAGACAACACGACCGACGCCCTTCTCCTTTGCGCGCTGAGCAACCAACTTGCCAACTTCGCGTGCAACTGCCACTTTCCGATTGTTTGCAATTGCTGCGAGGGCCTCTACAGGGGTTTTGGTCTGACTCTTCTGCGCACTAGGTAGTACCGTTTTAGCCTGGGAGCCTGGCTTAGTGCCCTTGCCGGCAGGAGCACCTTTTTGCGGTTGTCCACCTTTAGGGGCAGCCTTTTCGACTTTAGCTCCTTTCCCTTTCTTGGCAGGAGCCTCGGTTGCCTGCTCTGCTACGGCTTGAACAGCTTCGCCTAGTTTCTCTTCTACGATTGACTTTTTCTCTAGTTGCGGCAGTGTAAAGTTACGTAGATGCTCATCGAGTGATGATGCAGAAGCAAGTGTATGGCTTGTCGCATCGTCTATAATCTGCGCATAGATATGATTGCCACTACGGAACACACATAGCCTTGGGCGCATTTGTGTGCCCACGATACGGTTCCGTATGCGCTGGTGCCGTCGCAACCGTGCTTTATTTGCATGAAATTGCTTAATCATAATAAATGTGACCTTACTTCTTTTTACCGCCGACTTTCCCAGCCTTACCAGCTTTGCGCCGTACAGCCTCACCGACGTAGCGAATGCCCTTGCCCTTGTATGGCTCTGGCTTGCGAATCTGACGAATTGTCGCCGCCACCTCACCGACGAGTTGTTTATCGATGCCGCTCACACTCAACTTCGTCGCCTTGGTGGCAGGGTCCACACCATCAACGTTGAGCACGATACCTTTGGGTGACTGCACTTCAATAGGATGAGAATACCCTACTTGAATGACCAAGTTCTCACCTACTTTCACAGCACGATAGCCAACGCCGTGAATTTCCAACTGCTTCGTATACCCATTTGTTACGCCAACAACCATATTGTTGATGAGAGTGCGATACAAGCCGTGTTTGGCTTTATGCTCCTTGCTATCTGAAGGCCGGGCGACGGAGAGTATACCATTTTCGAGCTTCAACTGCAAAGCAGGATCGACCTGATACGAAAGCTCACCCTTGGGACCCTTGATCGTCACTAGATTATTCTCGGTCCAGTGGACCTGCACATTTGCTGGCACTGGAATCGGAGTGCGTCCAATACGAGACATTTCCTACCTCCTGGCTACCAGACATAGCAGATGACTTCACCGCCCAGCCCCTTCTGATAGGCATGAGTACCAGTCATAAGTCCCTGCGGGGTCGAGAGAATAGCTATGCCAAGTCCACCACGAACCCTGGGGATGCCGACTCGCTTCGTATAGACGCGTAGCCCTGGCTTGCTTACGCGCTTGAGCTGCGTAAACACTGGCTTTTTGTCCACATAACGCAGCGTCAGGCGAAGTGTCCCCTGTGGGTTATCCTTCAAAATTTCGATATCTTTAATATATCCCTCTTCTTTCAGCACGCGCGCTATCGCCAGCTTCATCTTCGACGCCGGAATGAGTACGCGCATGTGCCGTGCTGTAACCGCATTACGAATGCGCGTGAGCATATCCGCAATGGGATCAGTCATATTCATGGATATTCCTCCATTAGCCCTTTCTCTTCGCGACTACCAACTCGATTTTGTCACGCCGGGCAACTCACCGCGTAGTGCGCGCTCACGGAAACAGATACGGCAGAGACCAAACTTGCGCATGTATGCACGAGGTCGCCCACACAGCTTACAACGGTTGTGCTGCTGTACCTTGAAGCGGGGCTTGCGTTGTGATTTTACAATCATCGAGATTTTTGCCATTTCGCCCTCCAGCGCTACTTCTTAAAGGGCATGCCCATTAACCTGAGCAGCCTTTGTCCCTCTTGGTCAGTGCGAGCAGTGGTGACAATACACACTTCCATGCCACGCACTTTATCGACCTTATCATAGTCGATTTCGGGGAATACTAACTGTTCACGCAAGCCTAGTGTGTAATTGCCACGGCCATCGAAAGCTTCGGCGGAAACGCCCTGAAAATCACGTAAGCGAGGGAGGGCAACGTTCATCAGCTTATCGAGAAACTGATACATGCGCTCACTACGTAGCGTGACCATACAGCCAATCTGCATGCCTTCACGCAGTTTGAAAGCTGCGACCGAACGTTTAGCCCGCGTAATCACGGGGCGCTGGCCAGTGATGGTGGCAAGGTCAGCAACGGCACTATCCATTGCCTTGCTATTCTGGATAGCTTCACCCATGCCGATATTGACAACTACCTTGTGAATACTAGGCACCTGCATCGGATTTTTGTAGTTAAATTCCTGCAGCAGGGCTGGCACGACTTCCTGGCGATATTTCTCTTTCAATCGTGATGCCATATCTTAACTACTCCTCATCCGGTCCTCAATCACCTTATGACACTTCTTACAGATACGCACAGAGCGCATCTTGCCGTCAGCACCACTAGGCCGACGATCATGGGCAACACGAGTAGGTTGGCCACATTCGGTGCATTTGAGCATAACATTCGAGACGTGAATAGGCATTGCTTTCTCGATTATGCCACCTTGTCGCGTCTGACCTTGCGGGCGAACATGTTTCTTTGCTATATTCAGGCCTTCAACAATGACTTTGCTGACCTGTGGCATTGCCCGCGAAATCAGTCCTTCCTTCCCCCTATCCTTGCCAGTAATAATCAGGACGGTGTCACCCCTCTTGATATTCATTTTGGCGAGGTGGAGAGGTTTTTTCTCTTTCTGTTTTGTTGCCATTTTCTTCCTCTCGAAAGCTGGGCATAATGAACTAGGCCCCTACAGTACCTCGGGCGCGAGCGAAATGATCTTCATGAAGTTTCGTTCGCGCAATTCTCGGGCTACTGGGCCAAAGATACGCGTACCTCGTGGGTTGTTCCCTGCTGCAATGATGACGGCCGCATTCTCATCGAAGCGAATGTGCGAACCATCGGCGCGTGCATATTCCTTTGCGACACGCACCACTACAGCATTGACAACTTCACCTTTTTTCACCTGACCATTGGGTGCGGCTTGTTTCACGGAAGCCTTAATTATATCTCCGACTTCTGCATAACGCTTAGCAGAACCACTCATGACACGAATGCACATAATCTCTTTCGCCCCGGTATTGTCGGCGACCTTGAGACGTGTTTGTGGCTGAATCATCTTATCGCCTCCTTATTCCAGTGACTCTTCTGCTTCTGTCGATTGTGCTGATCCCTCTGGCTGCTCCAGGGTGGGGTCAACTCCGGCCAATGCCTCTTCGACAGGGACGATGTCACTCCCGCGCTTCAAGATTTCGATCATGCGCCAGCGTTTCAGCTTGCTTAATGGGCGACTCTCCTCAATGCGTACTAGGTCACCGATCTGACAAGTATTCTCTTCATCATGTGCATAGAAGCGCTTCGTCTGCTTAAACGTACGTTTATAGATGCGATGCTTTTTTAAAGTCTCAACGATGACAACAATCGTTTTGTCCATTTTGTTGCTTACCACGCGCCCAACTTTCTGTTGGCGACGACTTTTCTTCGCAGGTATCTCTCCTGTTGGAGCGTGGTTAGTACTTTGTTGCGTCATTGCTCATTCTCCAACTGTGTTAGGCGGTGCAGCAGGCGCGCAATGTCTTTGCGTGTCTGGGCAAAGACACGATTATTTTTCACCTCACCGCGCTGCTTCTGTAAACGGAGATTGAACAGCTTCAAGCGCAGTTCTTTGAGTTCGCGCTGAGCTTCGGCAACGGTGTACTCGCTCACCTGCTTGCGGCGTTCACTAAGCTTCGACACTCTCTGCCTCCCCTCGTACGATAAAACGTGTTTTCACTGGGAGCTTGTGGCCTGCCAGACGAACTGCCTCCTTAGCGACCTCTTCGCTGACACCCCCAATCTCGAAAATGATGCGCCCCGGCTTGACGACTGCAACCCAATGATCAGGAGCACCTTTACCGCTACCCATGCGCGTCTCTGCGGGCTTGGCGGTAACTGGTTTATCGGGGAAGACGCGTATCCACACCTTGCCACCGCGCTTCATAAAGCGGGTGAGGGCAATACGGGCAGCTTCAATCTGACGCGCCTCCATCCAACAAGGTTCAAGCGCTTGCAGGCCATATTGACCAAAGGCCAATGTGCTACCGCGATGGGCCTCGCCTTTCATGCGTCCACGATGTTGTCGACGATATTTTGTACGTGACGGTGCCAATAACATGGCTTCTCTCCTCTGATGGCTCCTCTACTCGCTCTGAGTTTCTCCTTGTGTCGGCTCGATGGGTATGGGCGGAGTCGACGGAGTCGTTGCAGTTGTTTCTACTTGACTTTCGGGTGCTGGTGTAACAGTGCGCGGTGGGCGTTCTCCCTGTGGCCGTGGTGGACGCTCTCCCTGCGGTCGCGCTGGACGTTCTCCACCTTGACTGCGTGGTGGGCGTTCTCCCTGTGGCCGTGGCGGACGCTCTCCCTGCGGTCGCGCTGGACGTTCTCCACCTTGACTGCGCGGTGGGCGTTCTCCCTGTGGCCGTGGCGGACGCTCTCCCTGTGCTCGTGCTGGACGTTCTCCTTGTGGACGCGCACCACGCTCACTGCGTTGCCCACCTTCGCTCTGACGACGGCGTTCACCTGTGCGACGCTCAGTACCCTCGCGAGTTGCCACAAAAGCTGATGGAGCGCTGGCTTCCTGCACTGCTTCAGTTGCCTCGCGGCGCTTGCTAGGCAAAATATCGCCTCTATAAATCCATACTTTGATACCGATAATACCAAAAGTAGTGTGAGCCTCGGCTAGACCGTAGTCAATGTCGGCGCGCAGAGTATGCAAGGGAACCTTCCCCTCCACCTCTTTCTCGGAGCGAGCGATCTCAGCTCCCCCAAGTCGACCACCGCAGATAACTTTAATACCCTTCGCGTTGGCACGCATCGACTTTTGCACTGCCTGCTTCATAGCACGTCGGAACGAGACACGCTTCTCCAGTTGCTCTGCGATGCTGCGAGCAACTAAGTATGCGTCTAACTCGGGCTGGCGAATCTCCATAACCTCTAAACGAACACGTTTCTTGGTCTTTGACTCCAGCAAGGTCTTGAGCTTTTCGACTTTTTCACCGCTCTTGCCTATGACAATACCGGGTCTCGCCGTATGAATTTTGATGAGTATCTGATTAGCAGCCGCTCGTTCAATTTCGATCTTTGAAACTGTAGCATTAGCAAGTTCTGAGTTAATAATCTTGCGAACCAGAAAATCTTCAGCAAGTACGTCTTTGTAGTCACGCTCGGCGTACCAACGAGACTGCCAGCCTTTGACGACGCCAAGCCTGAACCCGATGGGATGCACTTTATGTCCCAAAAGTGTCCTCCTTTCCTAGTCTAGCCGTTCTTGTCGGCTCGATCGTCTGATACAATTACTGTGATATGGCAAAACCGATGCAGAATACGAGTCGTACGACCATGAGACCGTGCTTTCACACGCTTAATGCGAAATGCGTCATTCGTCACAATATTGAGAATATAGAGATCATCTGGATCAAGATTGTAGTTATTCTCTGCATTTGCCGCTGCTGACGCTACTACTTTGCTGACCGGCATTGCGCCTGCATTGGGCAGGAATTGAAGAATAGCCAAAGCCTCATTCACTCGAAGCCCTTTCACCGCATTGGTAACCAGACGCATTTTGCGCGGCGGAATGCCAATATTTTTTGCAATAGCCCTGACTTGCATCTTATACCTCTGGGCACAATAAATCGGACCCCTACGTCGGGCGTGATCAATCGGACCGCATTGGGCACGATTTATCGTGCCCCTACCGGACCGAAGTGGTCCTCTCACTCTTGCCCCCTGCATGGCCACGGAAGTGGCGAGTGGGAGCAAATTCACCTAACTTATGGCCTACCATGTTCTCAGTGATATAGATAGGCACATGCGTCTTTCCATTGTGAACGCCGATGGTCATACCTACCATCTCAGGGAAGATCATCGAGGCTCGTGACCACGTCTTAATCAAGCGACGCTCACCGCTACGCCTCATACCCAACACTTTCTTCCTGAGTGATTCGTGAATGTATGGCCCTTTCTTTTTTGAACGCGACATTAGCCCCTCCTGCCAGCATTGCGACGTCGGACAATAAAGCGATCCGTTCGCTTGTTGTTGCGCGTCTTATAGCCCATAGCAGGCTTCCCCCACGGTGTCTGTGGTTGGCCGCCAATAGGGGCACGCCCCTCACCACCACCATGAGGATGGTCACGTGGGTTCATAACAGAACCTCTGACAGTGGGACGGCGACCCATGTGGCGGGCACGTCCAGCTTTGCCAATGACCACATTTTCGTGATCCGGATTGCCCACTTGTCCGACAGTTGCCATACAGAGAACGTGGACGTAGCGCTGCTCTCCTGAAGGCAAGCGAATCAGCGCCTTATCGCCCTCTTTTGCCATCAATTGCGCGCCTACGCCCGCTCCACGTGCCATTTGACCGCCACGCCCTCTCTCCAACTCGATATTGTGAATAGTAGTACCAGTTGGAATATTCTTTAGAGGTAGAGCATTGCCCGGTTTGATGTCGGCATCAGGGCCAGCCACCACGCGGTCACCTACCTTTAGGCCAAGAGGAGCGATGATATAGCGCTTTTCACCATCAAGGTAGTGCAACAACGCTATACGAGACGTCCGGTTGGGGTCGTACTCAATGGCGGCTACCTTAGCCGGTACATTCAGCTTGTTGCGCTTGAAGTCGATCAGACGGTAAGCGCGTTTAGCACCGCCGCCCTGATGGCGCGTAGTTATCTTACCCTGGTTGTTACGCCCAGCATGCTTCTTCAACCTAACAGTCAGAGATTTCTCTGGCTTTGTTTTCGTGATCTCCTCAAATGTCGAAACTGACATGCCACGACGCCCAGGAGATGTTGGTCGATACTGTCTAATTGGCATCTTTCTACCCCTATGCCTTTAATGCGTCGATTGACTGTCCCTCACGTAGGGTGACAATGGCCTTTTTCCACTCGCGAGCTGGCACTGATCGAGGAGCCTTACCCCTTCTGCGCATCATTTTAGCCTTGCCTGGCATACGCATGGTGTTGACTGAGACGACCTTCACATTGAAGAGAGTCTCAACCGCACGACGCACATCAATTTTGTTGGCTTCTAATGCCACTTTGAATGTGTATTTGTTCTGCTGCTGTAGGGCTGTCGTCTTTTCAGTTACGATACCCTGGCGCAGGACTTCGGTGATCTCCACAGCAATTCCTCCTCGTCTATGCTTCGCTTTCGCTAGCCGTCGTCGTTGATGCATCCTCGAAGATCTTCTGGGTTGCCTCTACCGAGCTCAGACCTGCGCCGAACACCATCTCAATCCAACGTACTGTTTTGACGGGCATAACCACATAGTCATGCTTCAGTAACTCTACGAGGTTAATACAGCAAACGTGCTGCACTTTAGCGTGCGGAATGTTGCGCGTTGACAACACAACGTTCTCATCCCTTTGTGGCAACATCATCAAAACACGCTTGCCTTCACTTGCGGGTAGCTTACTCAAGATGGCTAGCATATCCTTGGTACGCGGATTCGCTAGTGACAGTTCGTTCACCACGATCAGACTGTCATTAGCAACCTTATCAGATAATGCCGAACGGATTGCCAACCGACGCATTTTCTTCGGTACATCATGATGATAGCGATGTGGTTTTGGACCCCACACGACTCCACCATGACGAAATTGAGGGGCACGGACATTACCCTGACGAGCACGTCCAGTACCTTTCTGCTTATATGGTTTCCTGGTGCTACCCGATACTTCGCCACGAGTCTTGGTTGAAGCGTTGCCTTGACGACGATTCACCAACTGTGCAGTGACAACCTGATGGAGCACCGCCATGTTGGGGGTGACTCCGAACACGTACTCACTCAGTTCTAGCTCATCTATGGCCTCGCCAACCATGTTATATACTGTAGTCGAGGGCATTTCGGTTACCTCATCACATGCTTTTTAATCATGAGCAAGCCGCCATTGGCACCAGGCACCGAACCCTTTACCACTAACAGATTGTGCTCAGGATCAGCTTGAATTATCTGTAGTTTCTTCGCCGTCACGCGTGCATTACCCATGTGACCAGCCATGCGTGTTCCCTTGAGTACACGTCCGGGTGTTGTGCCCGACCCAATTGAGCCGGGAGCACGTGTGCGGTCTGATTGGCCATGTGTTTTGGGGCCGCCACTGAAGCCATGACGCTTGACACCGCCCTGGAAGCCTTTACCCTTAGAGGTACCAACGATATCAACCGACTCGCCGACTCTAAACAGGCTTACATCGAACTGCAGACCCAACTGCAGTTTCTCGCTGTTAACACCTGCCTGCAGGTCTACCTCACGAAGCGCCCTGAATGGACCAAGCTCTGGTCCTGGACGACGCTGGCGATTGGCCTGTATTTTGAGCAGCTTTTGAATCTGTTTATCGGGTTTCTCAGTCTTTGCAGTTTGAGCCTCGTTATCTGCAGAGGATGCCTCTACATTCTCTGCACCCTCTGTCTTGGCCTTGGCACGCTGCTCTTGCTGATGCGTCTGTAGACGCTTGCGTTGTGCTTTCAATAAAGGGAGGCTGTGCCCGAGGTGACCTAATTCTGGACGAGGCACATTCTTCATCTTTATTTGCTCAAAGCCAATCTGGATCGCTTCGTATCCGTCATTGTTAACAGTTTTAATTTGTGTAACGAAGCAGGGACCGACCTCTAATACGGTTACTGGAACAGCCGTCCCGCCCGGCCCAAATACCTGGGTCATGCCAATCTTTCTACCCAACAATGCACTAAGCATAGCTACTTCCTCTTCTCACGCCTACAGTTTGATCTCGATATCCACACCTGCTGGCAGATTCAAACGTGTTAGGGCTTCGACTGTCTTGTTTGTCGGGTCAATAATATCTATCAGGCGTTTGTGTGTACGCATCTCAAATTGCTCACGAGCATCCTTGTCGATGAACGGTGAACGCATGACTGTATACTTGTCAATCTCTGTAGGCAGAGGTATCGGCCCTGAGACACGTGCCCCAGTTTGCTGAGCAGTATCTACAATCTGCATCGCTGATTGATCAAGAATGCGATGATCATACGCCTTAAGCCGAATGCGTATGCGCTGCTTGGTTCCTGTCGCCATACATTTCTCCTATGAGCATGGTAACTCAACGAGCTACCATGCTCGATAGACCTATCACTAGAGAGCTAGTCCAAGATCTTGGTGCAATTGCCCGCTCCCACGGTTCTGCCCCCTTCACGGATGGCAAAGCGCACTCCCTCTTCCATGGCCACCGGCTGGATTAACTGCACCGTCATCTCGATGTTGTCGCCCGGCATCACCA
>JAFATZ010000374.1 GCA_019243675.1 Ktedonobacteraceae bacterium
TAGATATGCGAGACACGTTGGCTCTGCGCCAGTTTCCATACAAGCGCGTGCTCCCGTGCCCCTGAACCGATGACTAGTACGCGCATAGGGTCTCCTTTGTGGGGATGTGATCAGTCATGCCCCTACAGACAAATTATCGTGCTGCACAGGTAGAGTACGTTGTGCCTCTGCCTGCGGGTCGAAGGGCCAACCTTGCTTGTTCATACAGCCATAACAGAACTCACGGTGCAGTAGTTTGAGGGCTGCCTCGTCATTGCCCACCGTTTCATCTGAGGCTGTAGCATTGATAGCGCGTCCCAATCCTGGCAGGCTCAAATAGCCCAGGCTATCGACATCGATGTAGTCGGCAATTTCCTGCACAGTGCGACCAAAGGCGATCAGCTCTGACTCCTGCGGAATGTCGATGCCAAAGTAACAGGGGTGACGCAGTGGAGGAGAGCTTGAGCGCAGATGGATCTCTCTAGCTCCCTGGCGACGTAGCGCTGCTACCAGACGCTTCATAGTATTGCCGCGCACTATCGAGTCGTCCACAATCACCAGACGTTTTCCCTCTATCTTAGGTTTGACGAGGTTGAACTTCAGATCAATCTCTAACTGGCGTAATCGCTGGTCGGGCTTGATGAAGGAGCGGTCACTATAGCGATTTTTGATAATGGCCATGCTATAGGGAATGCCCGACGTCTCTGCATAGCCAAGGGCAGCGGGGACGGAAGAGTCAGGCACAGGGATCACAAGGTCGGCTGTAACTGGATGCTCTTTTGCTAGCTCGCGCCCCAGAGCCTCGCGCACCGCGTATGTGTATCTGCCATTTAACTGGCTAGTGGCATCCGAGAAATAGATGCACTCGAACACACAGAGCGAATGGCGTGGCACTTGTACCAGCATCTCCGCGTGCATCCCCTGTTCGTCGATGCTGACCAGTTCACCAGGTTCAACCTCGCGCACAAAGGTAGCTCCCAAGCGCTCTATAGCGCACGATTCGGAGGCAACGATCCAGTTGTCGCCGATGCGAGCTATACATAAGGGACGCAGACCCCAGGGGTCGCGCATGGCATACAGTTTGCCTTCGGCCAGAATCACAAGGCTATAGGCACCTCGTAGTACGGGAAATGTTGTAATCATACGCTCGCGCAGTGTTTGGCCTTCAGCTTTTAAGAGGAGAAGAGCAATAATTTCACTGTCGGTAGTAGAGTGCAAAGCGCCTGGCGGCAACTGTTCACGTAAGGCAGGGCCATTCACTAGATTCCCATTATGCGCCACAGCGATAGCATCATACGCTCTGTCACCGACCACGAAGGGACCCGCGTTCTCAACGCAGCTTGAGCCAGTGGTTGAGTAGCGTACATGGCCGATACCGCAATGCGTAGAGGGCAGGGTCATACCTGAATTGCTGAACACATCGCGTACTTTACCCATGCCCGCACAATGGACAATTCCTCCCTCATCATTGTATACCGCCATGCCCGCGCTCTCTTGTCCGCGATGTTGCAGCGCAGTTAGTGCAAGTGTAATATACCTGCGCACGTCGATACATTCCTCGCCTCGCTGCGTATAGATACCGACTATTCCGCAAGCATCGCGTAGTCGCTCCATACTCTTTTCTCCTCCCTATATATGATATCCACCAACGTTTCCTCCACCCCGTGGGCGTGATAAATCATGCCCCTACGAAATTCGTAATTTACCGCTGAGATCAGCTACCAAAGCGTAACGATCAGCTATACCCTGCAAATCTTCAGAGGTGATATTCTTCAGATTACGATAGACCTGTTTATCCAGCATGCGTGTCTTATCACCGCCGGGCCAAAGCCGCCAACTGTCATTGTCTATCACGTCGGCGACTAGCAGATTGCTACCGCTGTCACACCCAAATTCGATCTTGAGATCGACGAGTGTCACGTCCACTGTAGCCCATGCGCGTTCCAGAGTTGTAAAGACGAGACGGCCCTGCTCGGCCATCCAGGCTATCTGCTGTGGAGTGGCAAGGTCCATTTTCACAATATCCTCTTGCCAGATCTGCGGGTCGTGCTGTGCATCATCCTTGAGGAAGGTTTCGACTAGCACTGGCTCAAAGCGTGTTCCCTCGCTTACCTCTGGGTGGCGCTTTAGATATGAACCGGTAGCAATGCGGCGCTGCACCTGCTCAATAGGCAGCATCGTGCAGCGCTTGATCAGCAACGTCGCGTCGTTGATCTGCTCGACGAAATGTGTAGCAATGTTTGCCTTGTTCAACAGGCGAAAGATGTGAGCAGTGGTGACGGTACTCCAGCGCGACTTACCTAGCAGTTCGTCGCGGCGTATGCCGTCACCCGCTGTAATCTGATCTTTATTCACCATGTAGGCCAGTGTGTCATCGCCAGGATAGGCATAAATGCGTTTAGTTTTGCCCTCGGCAAGCAGTGGGCCAAATGGGGGATGAATCATAATATATCCTTTCCTGAAATTTTCGATTGCAAGACAACACCTTCACCCTGCGTGATATAGCCTATGGTGAGCAACTCTGGCAATATACGACGTGCCTCTAACGCCTCTCTGGGTGAAAGTACGATCACCATACCTACACCCATGTTGAAGGTGCGATATAACTCTTCGTGCGTGAGATGACCCAGGCGTGCAAGTAATGTGAAGAGCGGCGGCACGCTCCACCCGTCGGTCTGAATCACAGCTTGCATGTTCGCAGGAAGGATGCGCGAGATGTTGCCCTCAAAGCCTCCTCCCGTGATATGGGCCATACCCTTGATACCTTTTCCACGCTCTACTAGGCGCTCACGTAGCAGGTTGATTTCGCGTAGATAGCAGCGATGTGGTCGCAATAGGGCATCCACCAGCGGCTCGCCCAGTTCGGGCAACACAACAAGTAGTTCGGACTGCTCGCTCTCATGTAGATCAAAGAGGCGTCGAACCAAAGAATAGCCATTTGTATGCAGACCACTCGCTGGTAGGCCAAGCAGTATATCGCCAGCACAGATGGTAGAACCATTAATGATCTCGTCTTGCTCTACCACACCGACGATAGTACCTGCCAGATCAAACGTGCCAGGGAGGTACACAGCGGGCATCTCCGCCGTTTCTCCACCCAGCAAGGCACAACCAACTTGCAGGCACGCAAGCGCTATGCTATGGACAACCGCTGCAGCTTGCTCCGGCACTAGCTTGCCCATAGCGAGATAATCCATGAAGAAGAGCGGCCGTGCGCCCTGTGTCAGCAAGTCATTCACACAATGGTTGACAAGGTCGTAGCCAATGGTATCGAATCGCCTCGCCTGCGCTGCGATAAGCGTCTTCGTACCTACACCGTCTGTTGACGAGACGAGAGCGGGGCAGCGCATTTTCTGAAGGCAAGTAGCGTCAAAGACACCCGCGAATGCACCCATGCCTGCTAGCACCTCTGGCCCGTGCGTCGCTCGTACGGCACCGTGCATCAAGCGTTTTGCACAATCTGCTGCTGCAATATCGACGCCACTATCGGCATATGATATCTGCTCACATTTCTGTGAAGTCTGCCTCAAAGATAGCATAGTACCTTGCACACCCTCGGCTCGGTCCCGATTGCTCGTACCCCATTCCAAAGACGGCACACCCTCGGTTCGGCCCCTATTGTCCGTGCCCACTTCCAAAGACAGCACACCCTCGGTTCGGTCCCTATTGTCCGTGCCCAGTTCCAAAGACAGCACACCCTCGGTAGGGGCCCGATTTATCGTGCCCACGGGGTGGGGGGAAAGGGTAAAACGTCGCAGAGCCTCAGCATAGACATAAGCATTTTTGAAAATCAATAGCCCCTCCCCTTGAGCACGATTTATCGTACCCATACCGATGCCGCGCCGCTGTGGGTGTTGCAATGCAGAAACATAGCGTTCGGGATGCGGCATAAGACCGAGGACATTGCCACGTGCATTGCACACTCCCGCAACGTTACCCACAGAGCCATTGGGATTGGCGGGATAGGTAACAGTATGTCCAGGGCCGCCAGCGTAGAGCAGCGGAATCTGATCCAGTGCTTGCAATTGTGTAATATCGCCACACAAGACGAATTGTCCCTCACCGTGAGCGACGGGAAGTTCGATATGCTGTTCAATGCCCTGTGTGAAGATGCATGCGCTCGGTTGCACTGCTAGGGTGATCCAACGGCACTCAAATTGTGCCGATGCGTTGTCGGTTAACGTAGCAGCTTGCTGCTCAACGTCGCCGGGTAACAACCCTGCACGTACCAGCACCTGGAAGCCATTGCAGATACCCAGCACGGGGCGGCCTTCGTCGATGAACTGGCGTAGTTGCGTGCCGAGATGAATAGTCAAATTCTTGGCCAAGAGCGTACCCGCACCAAGATCATCGCCATAAGAGAAGCCGCCTGGAATGACCAAAAAGTCGTAATCGAGCAGCTTTGTAGGTGCTTGCAGCAGTTGATTGATATGTACAAGGTCGGTGACAAAGCCGACGAGGCGGCATGCCCTGACTGTTTCGCGATCACAGTTGATCCCCGGAGCACGTAGTACAAGAGCGTGCATGCTCTCCATTACGCCTGTCCTCCCTTCCATGCTTCTTGTAATGTAGCAACACTTACGTCAATTAATGCGGTCTCACCATCGCACACAATAAACTGTGGCGTGTTGGTGACAACACCAACATAGGTTAGCGCTTCGATGCCAGCAGCGCGCATGTGTTTCTCAAACGCATCACATTGCTCTGGAGCGATCTCGACGAGAAAACGCGATGCCGACTCACTGAAGAGGCGAACAATGTTTATTGCGGCGCGGGGTCCGCTCTCCCCCCAGGGCACGATAAATCGGGCCCCTACCGAGATGTTGGCTATATCGAGGGTCATACCAAGCATGCTTGCCAGGGACATTTCGGCGGCAGCAATGGCTAGTCCTCCTTCCGAAAGATCGTGACAGGAGCATACTAGTCCCTCACGTATCGCCGTACCCAACGCCTTCATCGTGGCCACCGCACAAGTGATATCAACGCGTGGCACAATGGGAGGAATGTCCTGTTCAAATGCAGCACGATCCACCACCTCGACGTAATGCGAACCACCCAGTTCACAGTGTGTGTTGCCCACTAGATAGAGCAGATTGCCCGGCGTTTTGAGCGCCATATCGATGGTCTGGGCAGCATCCTCAATCACGCCGACCGCAGAGATCACGAGCGTAGGCAGAACTGGAATGCGACGTCCGGCAGCGCGATACTCGTTGTTGAGGCTGTCTTTGCCCGAAATAAAGGGTACACCAAAGCCAACTGCGGCATCGTGACAACCCTTGACCGCTCGCACAAGCATGCCAAGTTGCAGTGGGTCGGTGGGGTTGCCCCAGCAGAAGTTATCTAATAGGGCTGCATGCGTAATGTCACCACCCACCGCCGTTAGGTTGCGCAACGCCTCGTCAACAGCATTGAGCGCCATCGCGTACGGGTCAATTGTGCCATAGAGTGGATTGACGCCGTTGGAGATGACAATACCTGCCCGCTGCTCGTCTTCCGCCTCAAACAAGGGTTGCAGTACTGCAGCATCGCTCGGTCCATTGCCTGCTCGTCCCACCAGCGGCTTAAGCACCGTCGCACCTTGGACTTCATGGTCGTAGCGACGCACTACATCTTCCTTCGAGGCGATAGTAGGATGACGTAACAACGCTAACAGGACGGGACCGAATCCCAGCACGGAACCCAACCCATCCAGGGCGGGGGCAAGCCCCGCCCCTACTATACACGGCTCTGACGGATTAACACGTTGTATAGTAGCCCTATCGCTTGCGGTCGCCCTGCTAGGGTAGCTCCATACCGCCTCCAGTACACGACGTGGTCTGCCGTGGTGCAGAAACTCCATATCCATATCGGCGACAACCCGTCCCTGATAGGTTACGACCAAGCGATGGTCGTCGCTAAAGGTGCCGATGACGCTGATTTCAACCTCTTCAATGCTGCAGATTTCCTGTAGTTCCTTCAGCCTCGTAGGCGGAACGGCCAGTACCATACGCTCCTGTGCCTCCGAGACCCATATCTCCCACGGGGCCAAGCCGTGATACTTGAGCGGAGCATGCGCTAGTTCAACGCGTACGCCACTGGAGGCCCCCATCTCGCCGATAGCAGAAGAGAAGCCTCCTGCCCCGCAATCGGTAATCGCGTTATATAGTCGGCGCTCTCTGGCCTGAATTACAACATCAGCGACCTTTTTTTCCGTAATGGGCGCACCAATCTGCACTGCCGCACCTGCTTGCGCATTCGTCTCACTGCTCATCTCACCCGAAGAAAACGTAGCGCCATGTACACCATCACGTCCTGTGCGCCCACCCAACACGACGACTAGGTCACCTGACCGCACGGCGCTGGGATGGCTACCGTGGGGAAGAATACCGAGGCAGCCACAGAAGACGAGCGGATTGTAGATATATCCCTCGTGATACAGAATGGCCCCGTTTACCGTAGGGATGCCCATCTTATTGCCATAGTCGCGTACGCCGTCTACTACACCACTCGCGATACGGCGCGGCGTGAGTATATCGGCTGGA
>JAFATZ010000409.1 GCA_019243675.1 Ktedonobacteraceae bacterium
CCCAGCCGAGGGAATGGGCAACCAGAAAAGGGAGAAGAGATCATGAAAACAGGTTTTCAAGCAGCCGAAACAGCACGTATTGTAGCGCTATCCCTTATTGGACTTGTCGTGTTTGGGTTGCTGTTGTTTTTGCCAGCATGGACCTTCAATTACTGGCAAGCATGGGTTTTTATCGCCGTCTTTAGCATCTCAACGACTCTGCCGAGCATCTACTTGAGACTGAGGAATCCGGCAGCGCTCCAGCGGCGTATGCATGCCGGGCCAGCGGCAGAAACCAGAACAGCGCAGAAAATTATCATCTCTAGCGCATTTCTGTTGCTGCCAGCGATGATGGTACTGAGCGCTTTCGACCATCGTTTTGGCTGGTCGAGAGTTGCAGCGGCTTTCTCTGGAATTGGGGATGCTCTGGTAGCGATTGGACTTGGTATCACCTGGCTTGTGGTCATACAGAATAGTTATGCAGCCTCTAACATCACGGTAGAGGCGGGCCAGAAAGTCATCTCCACTGGTCTCTATGGGTTCGTGCGGCACCCGATGTATGTGGGAGTGCTGATCATGATGGCAGGCATCCCCCTTGCGCTCGGCTCCTGGTGGGGACTGGTCATCCTCATCCCTGGTGTGATGGTGCTCATCTTGCGCATCCTTGACGAAGAAAAGATGCTCAAGCAAGAGTTAGAAGGATATAGCCAATACACACACCGGGTCCACTATCGGTTAGTGCCCTATGTCTGGTAATATATGCAATATCCTTCCTTTCAATTTTTGAAACTGACAGCGAAACCTTCGCTCCCATCATTGCCAGGCTCGCAGGAAAATAGCAGCAATGCTAGCTGCCTTCGTTGAAACGGCAGAGGGCAGGGCCGCTGTATCCACAAGCTGCACAATGAGAAACGCAACCCAATCACATCTGCGTGCGGTTTAAGCCTGGGCGTCCCTGCTTGGAATAACCTGCCGCCGCGCCCTCTCATACTCCCCAATCATCATCCCTAACTCAACCGTGCCGCGCTCGCGTGTCCAGCCATCGTGAAGCAACTTCGTGTGCAACTGCTTCACCCGCACCAGGATATTGTTTTTCCCTACAGCAACAGCGAGGGAAAAAGCTTCCTTGGCTGCATCAGCACTGTAATCGACACTGCCCTGCCCATAATATGCCTCAGCTTGACGGACTATAAGGCCAGCCTTTGCTGGAACACGAGTGGGTGGATAGGTCTTCAAGCTCTTATCGAACAATCTCACAGCCCGATCATGATCTTGCAAGATCAATGCGACAATGCCCTTCTGTGCATGCACGAATTCAGCATGAAATTCCCTATAGCTGCGTTCTTGAGCTTGTGGTGTCTGTTCCAGCGCTCGCTCAGCTAGCCCAAGGGTACGCCAGCACTCCTGGGCTTGGCCCACTCTCGCGTAAGCCTCCGAGAGAATACATAATGTATTTCCACGCAGCAGAGGTAAGCCCTTGCCCTGGACAAGATCAACAGCATTCGTTAAATAGTCGATGGCCTCTCGTGGTTGCTTGTTGCGCAGGAGTATAATGCCTTCGCGCACCCGTGCCGCTGCCATCAACTCAGCATCTTGCAACTCCCAAGCAACAGTATGCGCCTTTTGGTACCAGTCAAGCGCCTGTTGGTGGTGCAGCAAGTCACCTTCAACGCTCCCTCGCAACTGGTAGACCATAGACAGTTGCATGTGAGCACGTCTATACCAACCACTCTCAGGAATCCTTTGGGCAAAGCTTTCAACTCCTTGTACTAGTCGGCCTAGGCCGCTAGCAGTATGAAGCGCTCCACCTATGAGGAGAGTTGTCCAACGGGCGTTGACCGTATCCTCAAGAAAGGACATAGGATCATCATTATACACAAGCATGACTCGCTCGACCTGCTGCTCTTGCGTGTCGGTAGTCAGTTGCAGATAGGCGGCAGGAATTCCAAGTAAGGCAATCAGCAATTGACGCCTCTCAACATCTTTAATCACTACTTGCTTCTCCATTCGCTGCACCGTGTGTATGCTGACACCCATCAAGTCAGCGAGGTCTTGCTGCGACAAATGCGCGCGGTACGAGGCTACGAGTCTTCCCTGATGTAGTGGTTGCACCTGTGCTGCATTCGTCTCCATTATCGTGTTTTCTCCACTCTGGCATACTTCTTAGGGAAATGCCGTTTACACACTTCCAAGGTGAGGGCATACTACCAGTGCAGAATGCATGAGACGGATGAGCACAGCTAGGCAAGAGAGCACGCCCTCTGTGCTTCATCGGGATGTGTCGCCCTTTGAGTGTATCATGCATTCTCTACTACATGCAAGAGGATAGCTGAGAAAGGGGAGACGTCATGGTGTTGGACGATGCCTCTTAGCAATGTCATACTCATACGTGAACGTGTATAGAGCAGCGACTGCGATGATATGCGCCCACTCAACAGGGCGTTTTTCCTCGGTCCATACTTTACGGTTGAGTACTACTACTGGAGCCTTCGACGAAATGCGTAAGAGACGGCGCTCGGATTGAGTTGCGAGACGAGCGATTAGGACTTCTTGGGTATGTGCAACGCTGAGATGATGACGTTCGTGTAACCAAACAAATAATGGCTCATCACCGATGTCTGTTGTCAAGAGTTCTCCAAACAGATCGGAGGGGTAGTAACTTTCGATCAGGCAATGTGGCAAGCCATCGACCAAATGTAATTGATAGCGTTTCAGTACAAGTGTGCCTATGGGGATTTGAAGATGCTGTGCAGTTTCTTTATCGGCAGCTACGAGTGAAGGTTGCTCCAAAAACTGCACGCGTGAGTTAGGCCCGAGGCATTCAATATCCTTAAGAAAGGAGTCTGACATGCGTTGCTCACGGGACGGCATTGGGTATCCTTCTACTGCTTCCCGCACCTCTCTTCCTCTGTCTACAACTACCCGGTCTCGTAGCCTCGCGACGAAGGTGCCTCTTCCAGGCAGACGCACAACTAAACCTTCGCCTTCGATGATATCTATAGCCCGCCGTACGGTCATGCGGCTAGCGCCAAATTCTTCTGAAAGGTCACGTTCAGAGGCGGTCTTTGTTCCCTCTGGCAGTATACCCTGCATTATTCGTGCTCTTAGCGTCTGCGCAATTTCCTCGGCTTTGCCTAACTCCATCTTTGTCTCTCTTGGCCTAGATTCGTATAAACCTATTGACACATGCCAGATTTTATGGTATATACTGGTATATACCCTTATATACAAGGGCTGTGTCCCTAAGCGTGTATCACATTTCAATCCTCGGCAGTTCCCTCGAACTGCCGCAAGGACTTCCTGCAAACGGGCAGTCACATATCAGGATACTACAGATGATATTGTTACGCAACCCAAAGGGTTGTGTGGTCACGGCTTTCTCATTCTCGCGGAAAAAGAGAAGCTCTCTCTGAGCAGTTGCCGGACTTCATTCATAAAAAGAGAGAAGAGGTGGTGGGACGGGCCTTCGCCCGCACCACCACCTCTTCTCTCAAAACATCGGGGCGGGATTCGGCGAGTAGCAGCAGAATGGGAAAGCCCTGGTTGTGTAAGTATGCATTATGAGTATGTATATGTATTAAGAAGAGAAAAGGAGTTCTCATGAGTAAACGTATTCTGGTCATTGAGCCTTCACCCACCCTACGAGCTATCCTACAAATGTATTTTCAACGAGACGGACACCAGACGGTACTATTCGAGGACTACGAGGCAGCAACCCAGGCACTGCCGCGTTTTCAGGCAGAACACCCCGATCTCGTCTTCATCGCAGTGCAGGCTGATCGGCCTGAAAGCCTTCACCTTGTAACATTACTAAGACAGCAAGATGCCAAGATGCCACTCATTATCATGGTGCCCCAAGATGACAGCAGTCAGCCTGCCATACAACGCTTGATACAGACAACTGCTGCTATTCCTTTGCTCAAACCATTCAGTATCAGAGATGTGCTGAATCTGGTTGCGGATCCCGGGCAAGCGAGCACAGGTTTACCGAACGGCCAAACTGGAGAAAAGAATGAGCATACATAAGGATGTGCAAGCGAAGATACAAGCATGATTTTACATGCGCATTGCCATGCCTCCACTAGTCCATTAATGGGAGCGTGGGCGTTTCTGGCTCCTCGCCTTTAGTTCGAGGAGCCTTCTTGAAGGTGATGTTGACTTGTCCAAGTGGAGGCATGTCAATGCGCTTACTCTCTAGTAGTTCAGCAATGGTGAGGATTTGCAGACGGGGGTGCTTGCCCCATGATGACTGGTAGAAGCCTGCTCCTGTCGCCTCTGTTCGCATGGGTTGCGTTGGCTCTTGTAGCGTGATGAGCACCCCTATCTCCGCCTGTTCTCGCTCAACGACGCCCCGTAAGTCTCGTACGTCCTTGACACTTGTATGCCCACCCTTGACCGAAAAGATCACTTGCTTTGTCTTGCCGCCTGGCGCTTCATCGTGGAAGTAGAGTCGCCCATCAATCCCCTGGTCGGCTCCTTTTTTCTCTTCTGTACCACGTGCTCCAACCAGCCCTAAAGCCCACCATTGAAATTGGTACTTGTCTTGCTCTGCCAACGCTTGCGCTTCTGAGTACGTCGTGGGTTCTCCCCGCATAGTATAGGTTTTGGTGATCGCTTCGCCGTAAGCACCCAGCAATCGTGTTTTGATGAGATTGATAGCGATAGTGGTAATATCTATGCCAACCCATTTGCGTTCTAACTTTTGGGCCGCCGCAATGGTCGTGCCACAGCCACAGAAGGGGTCAAGCACGATGTCTCCTTCTTTGCTACTCGCTTTGATAATGCGCTCTAGCAGGGCAAGTGGTTTCTGCGTGGGATATCCAAGCCGTTCTTTGTGCGATCCATGCAAATGTTCGATATCATCCCAGACATCGGTGGGTAGGGTGCCTTCCATTTCATCCAGGTAACGTTTATACCGCGGAATTGCTCCTGGTTGCGGCTGAACGATAAGTCCAGCTTTATATGCTTCCTGCATACGATCCTCTGTCCAACGCCACACTTTGGTTACACCGAGAAACTCATAGACAAGGTTAGGTCTATCTGGATTCGGATTAGTAAGGTCACCCAGTTGGTATCGCCTTCCTGTTTCTGGTTCCACGTAGCGATAGAATTTCTTGATGTATGCAGGATCATGATGTGTATATGGTAGGTAAAGAGAAGCAGCTTCTGTTTTCGCATAACACAGTAGCACATCATGTGCTCTAGAAAAGCGAAGCTTGACGTGGGATTTGGGTTGAGAGCGTTTCCAGACGATTTCGTTTCTAAAGTTTTTTACGTCAAATATAGAGTCCATGAGCAGCTTGAGATAATGGCTGGCTGTAGGGTCACAATGCAAGTAAATAGTGCCCGTAGGCTTCATCACTCGCCATAGCTCCGCAAGACGTGGGGCCATCATCACAAGATAGGCCAGCATGTTATTGGTGCCAAGTAAGCGCCGAAAGCCTTGCAAGGTCTCTGACAGCGTCCCACCTGCTTCTACTACTTGCTGATACGTCTGCGCTGCT
>JAFATZ010000446.1 GCA_019243675.1 Ktedonobacteraceae bacterium
ACGAATGCTCACCTTTATACTAACACATTGCGTCAAGCACAATGAGTACCAGATCTCAGAGGAGTCGACCACTTTACTTAAGCTTCTTCTTTGGTTGGATTTCTTCTTCGGAAACCTCTTTCACCTTCTCGAACAAGTCACACACATTCACTGTAAGCGCATCTGCCAGCTTTTCCAGTGTGGAGAGATTCACATCCTTATATGGAGTATGATAAATCTGCTGGATGGTGTCGTAAGAGACATCTGATAATCTCGACAGCTTAGACATACTAATGGCCTTTGTGCTGGCTATTTCTTTTAACTTGAGTCTGAGCATACCTACCTCTTTTCAGCGCAATGCCTGTATTGTAGCAGAGATACAACGACTTGCTAAGTGAGATTAAAATGTATAGGGTATAGCCGATTGTCTTATAATATTTGACGAAGTGCATAGATCATGGTATCGTAGGGATAGTAATAGGCTTCAAGTATGCAATGACGAGGGAATATCATGGCAAACAAAGAACAGAAAAAGGAGCAGAAGGCGGCTCCTAAATCAAACAAGCAGAAGAAAGAGGCTGCCAAAGAGAAGAAAGCTGCCAAGCTCAGTGGAGGTATTACTCTGAACAAAGAGTAGCAATAGTAGAGTATGGTCGAGGAAAAGCGGATTGCGTATAGGACTCACGTCGTCATTCTGGCATGATCGTTTGGTTGAGAGTGGTTTAATTCTTTCACTGGCCTTGTACTATGTAGTCGGTAATCAGCATACTATGATTGGTTACCTCGCTCGACTTAATCCACTGCTCTCGCTGCCTTTCCTGCTTGTCTTTACAGTTTTGTGCTGGTATCGTTTGTCTTTTGCAGTGGCTCTATTACCACTATGGCTTCCGTACTACTTGCTGCAAAAAGTGGTAGTCAGCCACTACGCCTTTAGCATGGCAGAAATAACCCTGTGGACGTGCATAGCAGTAGCGACATTACAGTTGTTTTGGGGGCGGTGGTCCTATAGGCTCTTCTGGTCGCAGGTGCGGGAGCACCTTGGCCCTTTTACGTTGCCGATCGTCGTCTTTTTTGTGATGGCGGCTGTTTCTGTTATCATCGCCTATGCACATAACACTGCTCTTCGCGCTTTTCGTGAAGAGGTGCTTGATCCACTGCTCTATCTGGGATTAGTGTTGCTTTGCCTACGTAGGCGTGAAGATGTACTACGGTTATTGAGTGCGCTACTTGGCTCTGCCCTGCTAGTGGCTCTGCTAGGTATGGCTCAGTACTTCTTCTTTAAGAACATGCTGGTGTTAGAGGATGGCGTTCGTCGCGTCCATGCTGTCTATGGAAGCGCGAACAGTATCGGACTTTTCTTCGACTATATTCTACCCATCGGTTTTGCTCTGCTGATAGCCGCTATCTCCTGGCGCGATCGGGTGCTTGCCGCCGTTGTATGCCTACCATTGCTCTTTGTACTCTATCTGACGCAATCTCGCGGCGCGTGGCTGGCCAATGCAGTTGGCCTACTCTTTGTAGTAGCCTTTTCACTGCGCGACCGCAAACGGCTACTCATTGGCGGCGTAGCAGCACTCATTGTGCTCGCCGTTGCCCTGTTTTTCTTCCATGACCGCGTCATCGATTTTGTATTACAGAGTCATGTCAGTAAGCATGGTATAAGCACAGTAACAAAGCGTCTCTACCTCTGGCACACTGCGCTCAACATGATTCACGATAGCCCGTGGCTAGGTTACGGCATGGACAACTGGCTCTGCCACTACAGCAAGAATGCGATTTGTGGTGCCCATACCTTTCACTACTGGATAGTGACCGATCCAATCACGGGAAAACCTACGGGACTACTTGATGAGCCTACCCTCTCACATCCTCACAACATATTCTTGCACGTCTGGGTGAGCATAGGTCTGTTCGGTCTGCTCGCCTTTATGGCCATCATCATTCTCTTCTATGCGCTGTTTGCTCAGATTATGAAGCAATTGGCGCGAGTTGAAGGGGGTGAACAGTTGCGCTGGATGGCTATCGGCATTGGAGCTGCTATGTTGACTGCTCTCGTGCAAGGACAGGTTGACAGCGCGTTTCTGGAGCAAGACCTAGCATTCTGTTTCTGGACACTAGTCGCTGCCCTGCTTATCCTACGTCAACTCTCGGACGTGGCATGGCAAACAATGCTACCGTGGAAATGTTTGAGGCAGGCTGACCTCACCAGTAGCCAGCCGCCAGCTCCAGTAGGTGCAGAAGCGTAACCATGACATAGGTCATCGTCTCGTGGTGAGACACCTCATAGTAGCATCCTGTCTCCCTGATTATACTTGATTCATTAAAGTATAGTTCAGGAGGAAATCATGCTCAGTATTGCTTTTATTACTACACTACTTGCTTGGCTGGCTTGCCATTTTGTCGGGGATTTTGCTTTTCAAAGCTCCTGGATGAGTATCGAGAAAGGCAAGAGTTGGGAGGTGAATTTTTATCATTGCGCTACCTACACAGCCGTCTTTGTCCTCTTCGTCCACCCATCACTGACTGCTATCGCCATTCTCCTGGGGACACACTTTGTCATTGATGCTCTGAAAGCACGTTACAAAGTGATTGGCCCTATCTGGGTTGATCAGTTGCTACATATCCTCACCATCCTATTGATTCTCCTGCTTAGGTTCTAGGAACTATTCCTCAGTTGGCAACGTTCTGTTTATAGCAGATGTACAAAAACCTAGCAAAATCGGAATGGCTTGACGTATCTCATCTTTTCATCTAGAATAGTCATAACGAAACATGTGAGATGTACAATGTCTTGTTTAAGAATGGGCATGCCTCTGGTTAATCGAGGATGAAATGAGGTTGTATGGCTCGGATAGGCATACTGGAAGACAATACCCGTATTGCAAAATTTTGTGCCACTTATCTTCAATTTGAAGGGCACGAAGTAATTATTTATGAGCATCCTCGTGCATGTCTCGCAGCACTTCTCTCACAGCCGGAGTCTTCTGAGTCTGCCCAGGCGGCCCACAGCTTGCCTATTGATCTGCTCATCCTCGATTTGCATTTGCCCGATATCTCTGGTGTACAGGTTCTTCACTCTTTGCGTTCGTGCCCGCAAACTCAAGCTCTTCCTCTCATCTTCTGTACTGCTGCTACCTCGACGGAAATCGTGCGTGCAAAGAGAGTTGCCCCAGATGCGGAATTTATAGAGAAGCCTTTTAAGCTTCAGACAGTCATCTCCGCTGTTAGGGCGGCTCTGAGTCGGTCTGACTCCACAATATCTGAAACCTATGACAAATAATTGACATAGGCTCTCTGATGCTTCCCCGTGACGTGCTGCTATCTGCCTCAATTCTTCCGAGGTTGTGTAATGGCGCGAAACTGATGTACCATAAATATGTGGATTGCAAGAAACCTCCAGGCATTCCTGGGAAGGAAGTGTAACATGACACTATTTGTGGAGTTTGTGCTACGATTGAGTGCGGCTCTGGGGTGCGGGTTTCTGATAGGGATAGAGCGACAGTATCGACAACGAACCGCTGGCCTGCGTACTAGCGCCCTAGTCGCCACAGGGTCGGCACTCTTCGTGCTGGTAGCAGCTTTGACGCCCAATGAGTCCAGCCCCACGCGTATCGCGGCGCAAGTCGTTTCGGGAGTGGGGTTTCTTTGTGCAGGGGTGATTATCCGTGATGGGCTGAATATTCGCGGCTTAAATACGGCAGGAACCCTATGGTGTGCCTCTGGGGTGGGAGTCTTAGCAGGGTCGGGCTACTTCGTGCCTGCAATTCTTGGCAGCCTCATTGTCCTGATTGCCAATCTGCTGTTGCGTCCCATCGGACGTTTTATCAGCCATCACTCCAAAGCCAGTGGAGAGTTAGGGGAAGCTCCCGTTCGCTACAGGCTCGCGGTGGTTTGTGTGAGCACGCAAGAAACCCACATTCGCTCGCTTTTGCTGCAAGCCATGAGTGGCAGTGACCTCCTTTTGCAGGCTTTGCAAAGTGAAGACACGGAGGATGCGTCCAATGTCGAGGTGAAGGCTGCTGTGCAGACTGAAGGACGCAAAGATGCACAGCTTGAGCAGATTATCGCACGACTGAGCCTGGAAAGCAGTGTCAGCGCCGTTCGCTGGGAAGTGGCTGCCCCTGAGAATGGAGGAGTCTCCTCGTTGTTGAGCGTGCAGTCAGATGTCCCAGACAAGGAAGAAGAGGGGGCGAGGGAGTAATGTGTTTCTGCCAAATATTTCATATAGACATGTTGATATATATCAATTGACTACGCCAAGTTCACCAGCTATACTCATGGCATGAAAAAAGACGATATCGCTATCATTTACCAGGATCATCACACGCTCATTGTTAATAAACCTGCCGGGGTCGTTATTCATCCCACATATAAACATACTGATGGTGACACAATGTGGGATGCTGTGCTTGCCTATC
>JAFATZ010000453.1 GCA_019243675.1 Ktedonobacteraceae bacterium
CCCCTTTGCCTCCTGGAACGAGTTGCAATGAGCTTGAACTGAGTAGCGTCTCACCCCATGCCGGCATACGACAAACTCGCACGACTTGGTCCATATTGAGGCTGCCAACGACAAGGATGCTGTTCTGTGCCACGAAGACCTCCCAAAGTTTGTGATTCTCTTATAGCATATGATATGCTGAGGATGAGGTGCAATAGGGCTATCAATCTTGTTTTTATGCTATGACAGTGAGAGGAAACATGCGGTGGATACCTTGGTGGTTCATATGGATGTGTTGATTGTGCTGATCGATAAGAAGAGTATAGGCTTCCCAACCAGGTTTTCCGGCTGAGCACCAATCTTGATATGCTTGTAGGGTGTTTGACCAGAGAGGCCGTTCGCCACGTGCAATCACTTCTATGCCTTGTTCTCTTCTTGCTATTGTCACCACTGTTCGAGCATCGGTCACAACTGCATATGAAGCTTCTGGTCGTCCCTTCCATTTGATGAACACTTCGGGCAAGGCCCATTGCAGCCAGAGATTGACGGCATTGTCCTGTCCACGAAACTGCTCATAGCTGCTAAAGTGAGAAGCACAGTCATAGGCAGCATCATGCGGTGTGAGAGAGACATGTTCTTGCAGTGGAAGCTGCTGATAGTTTTTTGGCAGACAAGGGGATACCTCGTCTGTGGCTGCTGCCCGCAGGCTCATAAAGTGGATGTGGTGCCATTCAGGCAGAAAACGCCCAATAGCTCGCTCGTGCCCGGGCTTTTCGAGTAGCAGTAATCCTCCACTGAGTCGTCCTCGCATATCTAGGACGAGTTTGCCACCCGTCTGGAGTTGTTGCATCCAAGCTATCGGGATAGGAAGTGTACTTCCAGTAGCGATCAGCCGATCATAGGGCGCATTGGGAGTGTACCCAAGCAACCCATTTCCAGTGAGCACCATTTCGCCCTCTCCAATGGTGTGCTCAATACATGGACGGGCCAAGCAAATCAGCTCTGGATCAATGTCCATCGTCGTGATCTGTGAAGGATGAGCGACCAAGTGTCCAAGCAGAGCTGCATTGTAGCCAGTCCCAGTTCCGACCTCTAAGACATAGTTCTCTGGTTGTACGTTAAGGGATTCAAGCATGACGGCCATGACAGAAGGCTGAGAGCTAGAGCTTGTTGGTAGCCCTAGGATATCTTGTTTGGTCGTCAGGGCTTCATCTGTATAGATTTTCCTCAACCAAGTGTGCCAAGCCTGCTCGTCACAGGGATGAGGAGCAACGTGCAACTGTTTGCCCTCAAAGAACGAGGAAATAAAGATATGACGTGGCACCTGTAAAAATGCTTGACGCACAGAAGCTGCAAGTGGACGTGAAAGCTTCTGTTCGATGGCCGCAACTAAGCTCTGACAGTACTGAGCGATGTCTGGCTTTTTCTCTCTCGATTCAATCATGAGCGACCTTTCTTATCTAGTATGTGTGATTGTTTGTCAGGAAATGGGCCAGAGAGCGGAACAAGGGAAGCCCTGTATGCTCAACCAGCCAGCCAAGCTGGCCTACAGGGTTAAGTTCCAAAAAGATATATTTTCCATCTAGAGTATTGAGAGAAACAACATGCCAAATGGGGCATCTGCACGAGCCTGAATAGCCTCAAGTTCAGTAGACCGATAAGCACATTTCTCCGTGACTGCGAGAATCATTTCATTTTCTCCCTCTGGTGAGAAACCGTAACGATCAGATGATGGCTTTGCCTGCTACCTATGGTATATTAGATATCTCGTATGGAACAATCTCAATGATACACGCACCTCTCAGATGTATCCTTCTGTCTGATTGGAAACTTTTATAGCCATATTCTATTATATCACCTCTCTTGCTCGTGTCTCACAAGAGAACCTGCGTCAGTTGGAGCAGCAACCAGGGCCAGCACGTCGCGTATACGAAACGGCTTCAAGAGCGGCACAGCCAGCACGGCACTTGCGAGACGTTGCGCCGTAAACTTCGTGCTCTCTTCCTGAGTAAGCATCATGATGAGCGTTGTCTGTGGGCACCGGACACTAAGCTGCATGAGGGTCTGCGCACTCTCGGGCCGATCAGCATGTAGGGCCACAAAGGCCATATCAGGAGGTTGCGTGAGAAAACGGGGAAATGCGGCCAACGCGGCTTCATAGTCCTTGAAGAGCACCACGTGGTGACCGCCTTGGCGCACGTTCAAGGCGAAGATGGCTCGATGTGTGCGCGATGGCTCAATGACCAGAATACGCTTACTCATTGGGCACCCCCTGTAGGTCACACCAGGTATCGCTCTCCGCGAGCTTCCGCGCCTCTTCGTGCTTGCCTGCTTCAAGGAGTCGCAGAATGCGCTCGGCCCCTTGCTCCATCCGCTTGATAATAAAATCGTGGCGGGCTGTTCCACTGGCAAGTCCGTACAGTCCGAGCCGTGCCGCCTCTTCTTCTAGCGCCTGCTGTTGTCTGAACCGCGCTATCTCACTGTTATTGATAGACATATCTTCATGCTCCTCGTTTGCTGTATGTGCTCTCACTTATACAAGGCAACACCCTAATCATGTTATCTCGTCGGCTCTTGGTTATTCACCGAATATTGGGAACCTTTTTTAGTGTAACCAGTACATCTCCAAAATAGCAGAGTTTTCTCGGTATCTTTCTCGTCTCTTCCTAGCTTGCTTACCTTGTTCTGTCTGCCTCCTCTCCTCGCCTTGTCTCGGCTTTGCTTCTACTCTTTGAGCACCTTCGCCCTTTGCACTCGACATCTGCCATGTGATAGGCTATAGTATCCTCACTGAAAGCACATGCGCATCACAAGTGAGGAGCACAGCCATGAAGCGAGAGAAATTGGTAGCAGCGCGGGTCAGGAAGCATTTGACCTTAGAGGACGCTGCCGAACTGCTTGGGGTGAACGCCAATACCGTGTATAAGTGGGAAGCAGGCAAAGCGACCCCACGCTTCTATAATATCCAGAAGCTCTGCGAGGTCTATGAGGCATCCGCCTGGGAACTGGGCTTAGATATCGTACAGGAGGTCGTTACCTCGCAAGCTCTGGCCACCGAGGAAGCCTTGAGCGGGTTGATGCAGACTGATGTGACCCTGCGCTTGCTCGTCCTCGTCTTTGAGCCACATCGGGTGTCCTGCCAGCACTTGCAACGGCTCCAACACCGCATACGAGAGATCATAGAAGAAGAAAGATTCATGGACAATGACACGCTCTCACGACGCGAAGCATTGCAACGGCTGGCATTACTGCCCTTCGCCACTTTGCAGATCAACGCGCTAGGTGCGTCCTTGAGCCGTCCTATCGAGGATATTCTCACGCAATGTGCAGCAGGCGTTGCTGCCTGTTGGCACCTGAGCAAGAGTGCGGAGGGAGCGGACCTTGCCCTGGCCTTCCAATGTGTCTCAGGTTATCTGCCTACGCTCAAAGCGATTGTCAAAGACTCCTCACAGCATCGCAAAGCAGCGGCCAATCTAGCAGGGCAATGTGCGTTGCTGCAAACGATGCTCGGCTGGC
>JAFATZ010000277.1 GCA_019243675.1 Ktedonobacteraceae bacterium
AGTGCAATGACAATCATAAGTATATACAGTGTAACGGTTCCCAGCATGAAACGGTCACGTAGTAAGACTTCTTCTGGGCTTCCCCCCTCCATTTTCATATAAACGAGATAGAGATAGCGGAACATGCCATACAGCACAATGGGAACAGTGATCAGCAAGCCATGACTTGCCGCCGCTCCTTCAATAGTATAAAGACTATATGCCATAATGGTTGCGCTAACAGCGATAGTAATCATCTGGTTGAGCATAGGGATGCTGTACTCTTTGAGTATTTGACGATGATGGCTGGCTTGTGCCTGTAGTATTACTAACTCGTTACGTCGCTTACTCAGAGCCAAGAAAAGTGCTAGGAAACAAGCCACCATGTACAGCCATGACGAGGTAGCCACGGCAACGACCACGGTACCAGCAAGAGTGCGTAGGACGAAGCCGCTTGCAATCACAAATACATCTATCACAACAACGTGTTTGAGATAGAGACTGTACAGCACCATCAGCACAAAATAAGAAAGAATAGTGAAAGCAAAAAGGCCATCTGCACCTCCCAACGATGTAAAGATGTCGTGCTGAATGGGAATACGGCGTAGAGCGAGCAACAATGCTGCACAAGTTGCCAGCAGGACAGCAATTGTAACCACAGCCCATGCAATAGGGAGTTGACCGCAGGCTAACGGACGTGTGCATTTTAGCGGGTGCTGCCTATCGTTCTCTAGATCAAGAAGATCATTGAGAAGATAGACGGTGCTAGAGAGCAGGCAGAAAGTAACAAATGCGAGCGACGCTCGCTCGAATGCTCGTGTATCAAAGAGGCGTTGAGCAAACACAAGCCCGATGAAGACTGCAAAGTTCTTTGTCCATTGTCGTGGGCGTAGGGCTGTTATTACTGCCTGTACCCGTTCGCCATTTGCTCTTACAGATAGTGTCGTAGATGAGGTCGTCGTCTCCAATCCTGCCTGATCGTCTCGCGTCGCAGTTGCTTTCTTCAAAAAGCCGCATCCCTTCAATAATGGTGTACATAGCGATACCTTGTGGTCGCCATGATCGCTTAAGGCTCTGGTAACAATTAGTAGATGCGTCGCTTTAGATCTTCCACACGGTGAATAGTGATTTTATGCCTATCCGTGCTAAGGTACTTCTTGTCAGTGAAGTAGCCTAGCACCTTATTGACGCTCTCACGTGAGGCTCCTACCATTGATGCCAACTCCTGTTGCGTCAAGCGTACCTCAATGCGTGTACCATCATCAACCTTGACACCATGTACCTCAGCCAAGCCCAAGAGCGTTTTCGCCACACGCCCATACACATCTAGAAAGATCAGATCCTCGACCTGCTGATCCGTGTTACGCAAGCGCTTGGAGAGTACTGCCAAGACCTGAATAGCAATCGTAGGCTGCTTTATGATAGCGTTGTGGAAATCGCTACGTTGGAGCGTGTAGCACTCAACTCGCTCCATGGCAATAGCATCGGCAGAGCGAGGCAGGCCATCCAGAAGGGCTAGTTCGCCAAAGCATTCCCCTTTGCCAAAGACAACCAGCGAGATTTCTTGTCCATCGGGGCTGTTGAGGCAAATTTTTACCTTCCCCTCTTTAATAATGTAGAGCATCTGTCCCGGGTCATCGCGGTGAAATATCACCTCACCCGAGCGGAAGACACGCCGTCGGGCGAGCGTTATCAGTTCATGTACTTCTTCATCACCAAGACCTGAGAAGAGTGATACCTGTTTGAAGTAGGGCGTGCTGTTGTCTGTCTCCATCTCATCGCTCCATCGTGCCAAGGCAAGTACTTTTGTAGTCCAGCCATCATATCATATAGAAACCCAACAAACAATGCCCAGAGGAGAAATTGAGAGGTTCGTAGTGTCTTTATTACAACCAGAGGCTGTGTAGTGCTTGCTCAACCTGTTCACGCGTGACTGTGCGCACGCGACCTGGACGACTGCCAGTGTGCTCACACTCATGAATGAAGTTTGCCACGTCAGCGACGCGGCTAGCGTAGCCCCACTCATTGTCATACCAACTGACAATGCGAGTCATATGTTCTTCAGGCAGGACAGCAGTCATCAACCCATCTACGATGCTTGAACGACTATCACCACGAAAGTCGCTGGACACGAGTGGCAGGTTACTGAAGCCGAGGATGCCCGCCAGCGAACCTTCGGCAGCTAGGCCGAAGGCACGATTGATCTCTGCTGGGCTTGCCTTACGATCCAGTTCGACAATCAGATCAATCACCGAGACGGTAATCGTGGGTACACGGTAAGCAACACCATGAAATCTACCAGCCAATGCCGGTATTACCTGGCCCAGTACCTTCGTCGCACCGGTTGACGTTGGGATAATATTTTCAGCAGCAGCACGAGCGCGTCGTGGATCACTGTGGCTGCGATCCAGGATACGCTGGTCGTTGGTGTAGGAATGGATTGTGCTCATCATACCGTATTGTATGCCAAAGTTCTCATGCAAGACCTTGGCCACTGGCGCCAACCCATTGGTCGTGCAGGAAGCGGCGGAAATGATCTGGTGTTCTGCTGGATCATAATCGCGTTCATTGACACCGGCTACCAGGGTGAGATCGCCCCCTTTGCATGGGGCAGTCACCAGGACGCGCTCTGCCCCCGCGTGCAGGTGTGCGGCGGCCTGCTCGCCAGTAGTAAAGGCACCCGTAGCTTCGATCACCAGTTCGACCCCCAAATCGCGCCAGGGAATGTCTAGTGGATTGAGGTGCGAAACGGTTGAGATGGAGCGTCCATCAACGAAAATTTGGTGGTCTCTGGCCTCCACATGTCCCCGAAAGGGACCGTAGGTGGAGTCATACTGAAAGAGGTGAGCATTAATTGCGGAATCACCTCGATCATTAATGGCCACAATATCTAAATTGACGCCTCGTTCTAGAGCGGAGCGCAGGACAAGGCGGCCAATACGTCCAAATCCGTTGATGCCAATTTTCATCGGTACTATTCCTCATACTTCTATTTCATCACGTTGTCGCGCCCGCAGCAGATGGTATACTAGCAGCAGTTGAGTCAATGCCAGTGGATGACTCTTGCCAGTCTTGGATTCGGAATATTGCCCAATCTCTGCCATAGAGGCAGCGCCACATGCATCAAGGTGATCCAGGATGCCGCGCTCAAGCGCAAGGGCAGGCTCATCGGGAATAGAGCCATCAATCTCCAAGTACTCAACGGCTCGACCACCCTCGCGTCCCAGCGTAGCGCGCACACAGCCGGAAGTGTCTTCC
This sequence comes from Ktedonobacteraceae bacterium, assembly GCA_019243675.1. Taxonomy (GTDB): domain Bacteria; phylum Chloroflexota; class Ktedonobacteria; order Ktedonobacterales; family Ktedonobacteraceae; genus JAFATZ01. Next base: position 3,238 of record JAFATZ010000277.1, read on the forward strand.
TCGATAATCTGGCTCAGGTCAGGATGGCGTAGTGTTCCATGTAGCGTAAGACGAACGTTGAGGTGTGCATCGTCGCTCTGCTGAAGGCGGGCCGCCTTACCAGGGAAGAAGGAAACCACGATATCTGCATCGTGACGTTGTGGTCGAATGTAGGCCGCTGAATCTGGCTCACGGATATCTAGTTCGCGCAGTACTTCATGTTCCGCGTATCCACGCTGCGTCGAATCTCGACGGAGCTTCCAACGGCGTCTCAAATCCTCTGGTGGATCAAGATAGACGCGTACACTGTAGGCGTTGCGCATTTCCTGGCTATAGAAACCGAGTAGCCCTTCGACAATAAGGAAAGGATGTGGCACAATATACTCGGGTGCTGCAAAGTCGCCTAGCTTGTGGTCATAGTGAGGCTTGAGGATGGCTTCTCCAGCGCGTAATAACTGCAAATGCTGTGCCATTATGTCTAGGTAATTGCATTCTGGATTTAAGGGGGTGAGGCTCAACTCCTTACGTTGCTGCCGATTGTAGCGATGATAGTCATCGGTGCAGAGTACCGTCACGCGGTGAAGCCCTAGGATCTGGGCGATGCCCCGACTGAGCGTTGTCTTACCAGCAGCACTGTCTCCCACTACCCCCAAGATAATAGGACGCGGTGTGCCAAATGGAACAGCCATATCATTCTCCGAATTCCCTGCGCCATCTATCCTTGTAGGGGTTGGGCACAGATCACTGGTGCTGGCGACAAGTCGTGACATTACATAGGTGCAATGTCACGACTTGTCTAGGGTAATCGTCACTTTTCTTGCATGGCAACTGCAAGGATTGCCAATGTCAGAGCACCAAGCAGCACTAGCAACCCTTGCAATTGCTGTATCGGTTGGAGCTAGATGATGATATAATCGTATCTGACATTTTGTATAAGAACAAGGCATAATTTCTTATGCCTAGTATAGGCTGGAGGTTATGAGTAACTGGTCACGTCTCGATAGTATTACTATGCGCCAGCTTGAAGCATTTTGTGCTGTAGTACGACATCTCAGCTACACAAAAGCGGCAGAAGAGCTGGGTTGCCAACAGCCTACCATCTCGGCTCTCGTGGGGGAACTAGAACGTGCGACCCAGTTGACCCTACTCGAACAATGGGGCAGACAGATCGCGCTCACTAGTGAAGGGCATGAACTGCATATGCATGCTCAACGGCTTATGGCGGCGGCTGACGAAACTGAGCGAGCAATGGATGAGTTACGGGAAGGTATCAGTGGGGAAGAGGCCCCGCTGCGTGTTGCTGCCGACACTACTGTCGGAACGTACGTTCTGCCTCATCTACTGGGCGCTTTTCACCAACGCCATCCCACTATCACTCTCAAGCAATACGTAGCCAATCGAGCGGATGTTCGTGCCTGCCTGCTAGCAGGTGACGTTGATCTTGTTATTGCAGGGCGACCACCAGCGGTCGATGGTATTGAGACCGAGCCATTTCTCACCAATCCACTCGTTGTGGTTGCCGCACCTGGGCATGAGTTGGTCGGACAAAAGCAGGTACCCCTGGCTCGCCTGACCCAAGAACCCTTTCTGCTACGTGAAGCCGGGTCAGGGACACGAGCGGCCGTGGAGGAGGTGTTCGAGATCGCAGGTCTACCACTCAAAGTCAGCATGGTCCTTGGCCACGTCGAAGCTATCAAGCAGGCGGTAGCAGCGGGCTTGGGAGTAAGTGTACTCTCGGCTGTTGCTATAAAGCGAGAGGTCCGTCACAACATATTAACTATTCTGGATGTGCAACAGTTTCCCATTCACCGCCGCTGGTATATTGCACGGCTAGCCCTCTGGCCGCTAACCAGCAGTGCTGCGGCGTTTATTGATTTCTTGCATGAATATGAATTGCAAAACAAATAAACAATCAATTGCACTTTGCTTGCAGCAGGAATTGTCGCAAAGCAGTCGCCGCTAAAGACAGCTTTCTATCTTTCAAATGCACAACATACCATTGACGCTGCCAGGGAAATCCCTCTACATCTAGTACCACTAGGTCGCCAATGCATACTTCAAACTTAACCGCCTCCCAGGAGAGGACAGCTATACCTAGACCAGCGATCACCCCTTCTTTAATCGCTTCGATATTGCCTAGTTCCACGGTCTTCTGAAAGGATATGCCTGCCTGGGCAAAGTGTAGATCCGTATCGTGCCTAGTGCCAGCATTCTGGTCGCGTTGTAGCAATATCTCTTCTTGTAAATCTTCTAGCAGAAGTCCGCTACGCGCCGCCAGATGATGAGATGGAGCTGCTATGGGTACTAGTTCATAGGGGAGCAGAGGCTTGATAACGAAACGGTCGTGCTGCTCAATGACGCTCATCACAACGAGATCAACTTCATGGGAGAGAAGTTGTTCCTCTATCATATGGCGGTCGGCCACTGTAAGTGTGACATGGATTCCTGGATAGCGTGTATGAAAATCCGCTAGTAGTGCTGGTACTACATACGTGCCTGCACTTGTGCTAGCACCTATTATCACGCTTCCCCGTTCCATTCGATGTATCTCGCGCACGATGGGAGCAGTCTCTGCAAAAAGGCTCAAGAGGCGTTCCGCGTGATGCAATAGTTCCTGGCCCGCTGGGGTCAGCACAATGCCTCTACCACTGCGTACGAAAAGTTGTAAACCTAACTGCTGCTCAAGAGTCCTGATCTGTTGTGAGACAGCGGGTTGGGAGAGAAAGAGTAGCGCGGCTGCCCGTGTATAGCTACGATGATGCGCTACCGTACGAAAAAGCGTAAGTTGATGCATTGTAAGATCCATTGTTGTTATCCCTATAACCCCAGTTCTATGAATTGGATAGCAAACTGCCACTACTACTAATATATATACCATGCTACAATTCTTATAGCGAAAGTAGTTTTATGTAACCACAAGGAGATATCATCATGGCAACAGAGGTTACCTCTGATGAGCAAAGAAGTCGTTGGGCTTCTGGCGTGCTTCCCTACGCTAAAATGGGCTACTGGAATCCTGACTACGAGCCGAAAGATACCGATATTCTATGCGCATTTCGCATTGTGCCTCAAGAGGGTGTTGAACCCATCGAGGCTGCCGCAGCCGTGGCGGGCGAGTCCTCCACTGCAACCTGGACAGTGGTCTGGACTGACCGCTTAACTGCATACGAGAACTACCAGGCCAAAGCCTACAGGGTCGTATCGGTCCCCGGTACAGACCAGCATATTGCGTACATTGCCTACGATATAGACCTGTTCGAGGAAGGCTCTATCGCAAACCTTACCTCTAGTATCATTGGCAACGTCTTTGGCTTCAAGGCTCTCAAAAGCCTGCGCCTAGAAGATATGCGTATCCCACCGCACTATCTAAAGACCTTTCAAGGGCCAGCTCATGGCATCGTCATGGAGCGAGAGTACCTTGATAAGTACGGTCGTCCTTTGCTTGGTGCTACCACCAAGCCCAAGCTCGGTCTTTCTGCCCGTAATTATGGACGTGTCGTTTATGAGGCACTGCGTGGTGGCCTAGACTTTGTTAAGGACGATGAAAATATCAACTCGCAGCCTTTTATGCGCTGGCGTGACCGCTTCCTCTATTGCATAGAGGCAGTCAATAAGGCAGTTGCCGAGACTGGCGAGGTCAAGGGCCACTACATGAATGTCACCGCTGCGACCATGGAAGACATGTATGAACGAGCTGAGTTTGCCAAAGAACTGGGCAGCGTCATTATCATGATCGACC
>JAFATZ010000267.1 GCA_019243675.1 Ktedonobacteraceae bacterium
TCTCGCCGGTATCCCTCACCTGGGGGTAGGTGATCCACGTGGTACTCACCCGTGCGCCACTACCTGCTTGCGCAGGCCGTGCGACTTGCATGTGTTAGGCACGCCGCCAGCGTTGATCCTGAGCCAGGATCAAACTCGCCATACAAACGTCTATTTGAAATCTCCCTATGGAGATTCAAGTGCTATTTGGTAGCAAGCTTATTACTCTTTTGATAACAGGATTTTGTTGCTTGTTACTATGTTTCCTTACCACTCTTCAATTGTTCAAGAACTCTCAGTGCTTTTGTGAATGATGCACCGTTCAGTTTCTTGTCCGGTGCAAGTGAGATAATACCATCGTACCATGTGCCTGTCAATAGGTTTTTTAGCAAATTTGTATAAAATTGGCAAATTCAAAGCAAGGTGCGTCTTCTTCTGCTGATGTGATTGTCAAAAGAGGCCACATTCGCGTCGCTAGTGTCATGAGCATTGTTAGCATGATGTGTGTCCTCGGGAGTAGAAGAGTTCTGCTCAAGGTAGTAGCTGACGATGAGTGCAATACCCACACCAAGTGGGATGAGTCCAGGAAGGAGCCAGGGGCCGAGATGAAAGGGTGTTGCAGCGATCGTAGGTGGTAGCATAAAGCCAAGCGGATACAGTCCTACTGTCAATGCTAGGCCAACCATTGCTGTGATAAGACCTGCGCGTAGCATGCCAACGTTACGGCGCTGCTTACCTAACGTGTTAGGGTGCATTCCGTGTGTAATCAGCGCCATGCGTTCGCGATGATGAAGGTAGCGCAAAAGTACTATGAAAGCGAAGAAGATGGCGAGAGCCATGAACCAACCAAGAAAAATTACGATGATGCCAGACGACATGGAAAGTACCTGCCTACTTGAATATGATATGATACACGTAACCAAAGAGATGTTACGCACCGTTGATGAAACATTTTGCGTCCACTCATCTTGCAAAAAGAACATATGAACGACTATCCATTACAATCACCACAGAGCCTAAGCTTATCTCTACCAGATGCTACATCAACCTGTACGGCACAGAATGATGTTGAACTGGTTGCAGCCAGTGTGGCTGGGGATCAAGACGCTTTCGCTCAATTGGTGCAGCGTCACCAGCGGCGCGTGTTTAATCTCGTCTTTCGCATGGTTCAGAAGTATGAAGAAGCTGACGAGATCACGCAAGAAACTTTTCTTGCTGCGTGGCAGGGACTACCATCATTTCGCGGTGACGCACGCTTCTCTACTTGGCTCTACCGTATCGCATATAACTGTTCCCTCAAGCAACTGGAGCAGAGCAAACGCGACAAAGCATTGCAAGCGGCGATCCAGAGCCGAATTGAGCTTGATAAACAGGTGCAAGCAGAGGCGCACGACTGTCAAACACTGGTACGTGAACAACTCTCGACACTGCCTGCAAAGTACCGCGTCGTCTTGATTCTTCGTCATCTGCAAGAGATGACCTACGAAGAAATAGCGGAGATTCTCACTATGCCCATTGGTACTATTAAGACACATTTGTTCCGAGCACGCAATCTGCTCAAAGAGCGCTTGGAGGCATTTGAGCGCGAGCTAAATACAAGAACGAGAGGCTAGCATGCACTGTTCAAAGGCTGCCATACAGTTGCAACTCTATCTCGACCACCAGCTTAGTCTAGATCAGATACGAGCCTTGGAGACGCATCTATCATCTTGTCCCACCTGTCGGCAAGAACTTCTTTTGCTCGAAAAAATAAATACTGCACTACAAGTTATCGAACCTGTTGTGGAACCGCCTGATCTCACAGAAAACATTATGCAGCGTGTTACCCTAAGCCCACGCCAATGCTGTGAGTACACATACGGCCTATTCCCTCCTTCACTGCTTGAAATAGTTACTGTAGTGGTACTAGCAACCATAACGATGCTCGGCATAATCCTGGTACAGCCTTCGCTACGCGGCACATTACCACACGCCAACCAACATGACTTGCTCTCGACGGCATTTATTACTAGCGCTCACCTGCTGGGAAGCGTAAGTAGCAGTACCTTAATCTGGATATTGTGGGTGATTGGAACACTTCTCGGCGTCGCTATTACACTAGCCCTAGCAGGAAAAGAGATACGTTCAAGTTGGTTCAGGGGTATGCTGAATCAGTTGCCCGTGTAATGATAGTGGAGAGAAAGAGTTTTCTAGTCGGGGTGAGAGGATTTGAACCTCCGACCACTACAACCCCATTGTAGTGCGCTACCGGACTGCGCTACACCCCGTTTTTGGAACAAAGCAAGTATAGCGGAAAATGGACTGCGTGGTCAAGAGTTTTGGGGGGGTAAGGAGGCGAAACATGAACCTGCAAAACCTGCGTGTGTTCTTAAAAGTGGCAGAGCATGAGCACATTACACGTGCAGCCGAGGAACTTCGTCTCAGTCAACCAGCCGTGAC
>JAFATZ010000359.1 GCA_019243675.1 Ktedonobacteraceae bacterium
ATCCCAGCTACTTTGAATCATTGGGACGCATCACAGCTATGGTTCTAGACAGTATTGATGAGCATGGCTGGGTGCCAGGCGTACCATTAGGCATAGAGACACCAGGACTGATGGTGGGCCTAGCTGGCATCGGCTATGAACTGTTGCGGCTGGCAGCGCCGCAACAGGTACCTTCAGTGCTCCTGCTGGCCCCACCCTCTTATGCTCGTACCAAGAAGTTCAGGGCTGCGAGGCAGTTTAGAAAACCTCTTCAACATACTACCCTTCTGCCTATGTGATATAGTAGAGGAGGGTTGCTTGCTTTAAGCATGAAACATGAACGGCATAACGCGTCTATAGTCGTGGCGATCCTTTGCGGTCGCCATGCTTCCTACACTTAGCGCAGGGAACCCATATGGCTTGACACGGGGGACACATGGCTCCCTACTACGCTTGACGCGGGGAACACATATGACTATAGCATCCCGCAGCAGTATTCATTTTGGACTCCTGCTGCACAATCACCAGCCGATCGGCAACTTTCCGTGGGTGTTTCAGCAGGTCTACGAGCAGGCGTATTTGCCCATACTTGAGCCACTAGAGCGCCATCCTGGCGTACGCCTTTCACTGCACTACAGCGGATCACTTCTCGATTGGCTACAAGAGGCACATCCAGAATTTCTAGAACGCATAGCGGCCTTGGTCAAACGCAAGCAGGTGGAGATGGTGGGCGGCGGCTACTATGAACCTATCTTGGCCTCAATACCCGACGCCGACAAACTGGCACAGATTCGCCGCTTGACAGAACGCATCCGCTGCGACTTCGGGGTGAGGCCGACGGGGATGTGGATTGCCGAGCGTGTATGGGAACCGAGTCTGCCACGCTTTCTACGTGAGGCCGAGATCGAGTGGACCATTCTTGATGATGTGCATTTCAAGAATGTGGGTCTGGAGGATAACGACCTGTATGGCTACTATGCTACTGAGGATCAGAGCACAGCCTTGAAGGTCTACGCCACGAGCAAGGCGCTGCGCTACACTATTCCCTGGCGGCCTGTCAATGAGACGATTGAGACGCTGCGCTCCCTGGCTACACCCGATGGCGGCAGGATTGTAGTTATGGGCGATGACGGCGAGAAATTTGGCGGTTGGCCTGAGACCTATCCCTACTGTTGGGGGTCAGATGAGCATACAGGATGGGTAGAGGAGTTCTTTACAGCCCTAGAGGAGAATAGTACATGGCTGCATACGACGCCACTGGGCGAATATGCCCGCTCCTACCCGGCGCTGGGTCGCATCTATATCCCTACCTCCTCGTACATCGAAATGACCGAGTGGGCGCTTCCGGCCCAGAAGTCCTTCATCTTTGGCAAGCTCTTACACCAGTTAGAGCATGACAAGCACAATGAACTGCTACAGTTTATGCGTGGCGGCTTCTGGCGCAACTTCCTGGTGCGCTATCCCGAAGTCAATAACCAGCACAAGAAGATGCTGCGTGTCCATGAGCAGGTCTATGCAGCAGGCGCAACTGAGCAGACAGGAGTACTAGAACTGTGGAAGGCTCAGGCCAACGATACCTACTGGCACGGTCTTTTCGGCGGTATCTACATGGCTCATGTCCGTTCGGCCATCTATCATCACCTCATCAAAGCTGAGAATGCTGCCGATGCTCTACGGCGGGGTGCGGAGCACTGGCAGCGCTACGAATTTACGGATTTTGACCGCGATACGCACGATGAGTTACTTATTGAGAGCGATCAACAAAACCTCTACCTTGATCCACAGCGTGGAGGCACGCTCTTCGAGTGGGATATACGTCGGAGCGCCCACAATATGCTCTGTGTCATGACGCGCCGAGAGGAAAGCTATCACCAGACGCTACGGGAGTATGAGCGGGAGCGTCGCCGCAGTGCTATAGAGCGCACGGTTGCCTCGACTGCTGGGCAGGATGAAAGTGAGCCAGGGTCACCGCATACCACCGTGCGCACCAAAGAGGCAGACCTCGACCACTATCTGTTCCATGACCGCTATCGCCGTCACAGTCTTGTCGATCATTTCTTGCCCTTTGGCTTGAAATTACTCGATTTCGCACAAGTTCGCTACGAAGAGCAAGGGAACTTTATCGAGCAGCCTTACCAGGCTCAAGTGGAGCAGGGAGCAAGTGGCCTTACCGTCGCCTTAGCGCGCAGCGGACACGTGCGACGCCCTGGAGCTATGACTCCTTTGCCTGTACGACTGAGCAAGGTGCTCTTCGTGCCTCTTGGGCAAGAGCGGCTTATAGTGCGCTACTCCATCGAGAACCTAGGGCACACACGTCTGCACACACTCTTCGCCACCGAGTGGAACATACATCTGCTGGGAGGTGGAAGTAACGACGAGGCGTACTACCGTGTGCCTGGTTATGAACTAGAGAACAGCCACTTTGACGGCACTGGCGAGGTGCAGCAGGTATACACGTTTCACATTGGCAACACCTGGCTGCAGCAGGATATGGACTTCTCGCTCAGCAAGGCCGCGACCCTATGGCGCTTCTCTATCGAGACAGTCACGGGTTCAGAGGCTGGCTTTGAGCGCACACACCAAGGCAGTTGCATTGCCCTTCTGTGGCCTATCGTGCTGGATGCCGGACAACATTGGAACGTCGAAATTGAGTGTAGCGGTAGCGAAGTATAGCGTATGAAGCATATCTTAGTCCTTCAGCACGCTTGGGATGTCCCCATAGGCTATCTGGGCACCATCTTACAAGAGCATAATATCCCCTACCATACTGTCAATGTTGAAACTGAGCCTCTTCCTAATCCAACGCCCTATGGAGCAATTATAGTCCTTGGTGGGTCACAACACGTCTACGATGAAACGTCCTACCCATACCTTATTGAGGAGAAGGCGCTTATTCGTAAAACGGTCGAGCAGGATATCCCTTATCTTGGTATCTGCCTGGGTGGGCAATTGCTGGCCCATGCTCTAGGAGCACAAGTGAAGCGTGAGGCCTTCAGTGAGGTCGGTTTTTTTGATGTACAACTTACTCAGCAAGCAAGCACTGATCCACTCTTTCAGGGTCTCCCTGGCTACCAAAAAGTGTTTCATTGGCACGTGGACAGCTTTGATTTGCCAGTGGGAGCGGTACTGCTAGCGACTGGTGAGGCTGTCCACAATCAAGCTTTTCGTTATGGCATGCGCGCGTATGCCTTACAATACCACATTGAACTGAGTCAGGAGGTGCTTGCCATCTGGCTCTATCACCCTGAAATCAAACAAAGCCTCATCGACACAGTCGGCATTGATGCCTATGCCGTCATTGTAGCTGATCAGTCACGCTACTATACGACGTATCTCAAACATGTATGCATTCAGTTTGAAAACTTTCTGCGCATTGCTGGATTCATGTGAACAATGACCCTTTTCTTTCTACCATGGTTTCTGATATACTTACACTTATCAAGCCGCCTCGTAAAACCTTCGGCTTTAGCCGTAGGGATATGAGAGGCGTTCTTTGAGTACGTTGAGAAGCAAACAAAGGCAGAGAAACGTGATTCTTCAAGCCTACAAATATCGCCTGTATCCCACGAAAAAGCAGGCGATCAGATTGCAAGCAGTGCTTGACCGTACCCGTGAGTTGTACAACGCTGCTTTGCAAGAACGCAAAGACGCCTATCGCATGGCACAGGTGAGTATCGGGTACACCCAGCAGGCCGCACAACTGCCAGAGATCAAAGAGATCAGGCCGGAGTATGCTGACATTCACTCACAAATCTTGCAAGACACACTCAGGCGCGTGGATAAAGCCTTCAAGGCGTTCTTCCGGCGCGTGAAAAACGGGGAAAAGCCGGGCTATCCCAGATTTCAAGCCTATGACCGCTATGATAGCTTCACGTTCCCGCAATCGGGCTTTTCGCTGACGCAGGATAACCGGGTGTGCCTTTCCAAAATCGGCACGCTCAAAGTGAAGTTTCCCCAGAAGAAGAAAGCCAACCCGCCACAAGGCACGATGAAGACCTGTACCATCAAACGCGAAGGCGAGCATTGGTACGTGGTGTTCACCTGTGAGCGAGAGCAAGAGATCGTCTCCCATCCCTCAGAAGAAGCCGTTGGGATGGATTTGGGCTTGCTGCACTTTGGGACGCTCTCAGATGGCTCAACCATCGAGAATCCGCGCCACTTGCGTGTAAGTGAACAGAAGCTCAAGAAGTTGCAAGAAGCTCTCTCTCACAAAAAGCGGGGATCGAAACGTCGGAGAAAAGCCGCACAAGTGGTAGGGAAGAACCATCGACATATTCGGAACCAGAGGAAAGATTTTCAGCACAAAGAGGCGCGTAAGCTGGTCAACGGGTATCAAACCATCGTGTTTGAGAAGCTACAACCCGCCAATATGAGCAAACGCCCAAAGCCCAAACAGGATGAGGCGACAGGCGCATATCTTCCTAATGGAGCCAGCGCAAAAGCTGGTTTGAACAAAAGTATCCTTGATGCTGGTTGGGGTCAATTCCAACAGATATGCAGGAACAAGGCAGAATGGGCCGGTTCTCGCGTGCTGTTGGTCAACCCCAAATATACCAGCCAGATGTGTAGCGGCTGTGGTGCCATCAAGAAGAAAGATCTCTCAGAACGTTGGCATAGCTGTTCCTGTGGCTGTTCGCTTGACCGGGACCACAACGCCGCACTCAACATCAAACGAGCAGGACTCAACCTGCTGGTAAATGAGTCCCAGGCTCGGACGGAGCCTTCAGGAGACGCGCTCCTGAGAAGCCCCCGGCTTTAGCCGTGGGGGAGTCGTCACAGTTTGCTCTGCAATAGAGGATGTCACCACGCTTTTGAAAGGCAGCATGCGACGAAGATGCCGCACTATAGAACAACTAGATCTATCCATACTCCTATACATAGCCATGAAACGCCGTTTGTCTTCACTCAGCGTAGTATAGCCTGTGAGCGCCACCCCAAGCGCAATGAAGATAGCTTCGTTGTTGATGAACAAAGTGGTTTGGCCGCTGTTTTCGATGGAGTGGGAGGAAGTGCAGCAGGGGAGATTGCTTCACAGATAGCTGCCCATGCTACTCTGCAGGGCTGGCACCAAGTACTGGATCGCCTGCAAAGGGGACGCAGAGTCTATTCATACCTTGAGTGTAGCAGCTCATTCAGTATAGACACTGTTCTGCAGCAACTTATTCTTACGGCTGATGAGCTTGTGCGTACAGAAGGAGCAAAGCGTGCGGGGACCGACGATCTAGCAACTACCGCTGTGCTTGCGGTATTCTGCCGCCACTTAGCAACACGAAATTACAAAATGGTCTATGCCCATGTCGGGGACAGTCGCATCTATCTGTTTAACAAGCGAGAGGGACTCAAGCGTCTCACCAATGACGATGGGCTACTGGCCAAACTGGTGGAAAAACAGGTTGTGAATGATGAGGAGGCAATGCGCATCGATCAAGCCATGTATGTCGATGAGCTTAACGATAGTGCATTTAGCTACTTCCGGCTGCGCGGCGGCATCACCCAAGCTCTAGGTGGTCCATTCCCTCCTACCATCCACACAGGAGAGATAGCTATTACCCCTGGTGATCGCATTCTGCTCTGCACCGATGGCATACACGATAATCTGACTGATAAGGAGATATGCTGTACCCTTAGTAGTAGTCCCCGTGTATCAGCCGCACGCCTGCTGGTAGAACGGTCGCTACAACGTTCACGTCAGGAGCGTGATACCTCGCTACGCGCCAAGCCAGATGATATGACAGCAGTTGTACTTACTTGTCGCTTTTGCTGAATCCGTCTCTGCTCCGCTCAGAGTTCGGAGGTCATTTTCTCTCGTGAAAATCATTTCATCCGTGTACTGCTACATCAGACGCACACTCTGGATTAGTGCAGTTTCGTTTGCATTCCTGATTGCTTTCGCCTTTCGTCGCCTGCATGGTCCGTCGACTGGTCCACGTCTGCTACGCTGGTATTTCCAGACCTGCGGCGCGGGATTTGTCAAGTTAGGGCAGATGCTCGCCATGCGCTATGACTTCTTGCCTGCGGCATATTGTCAGGAACTAGCACACCTACTAGACCGCCTTCCCAAACTGCCAACCGAAGTCATCCTCAAAGTCATTGAAGATGACCTCGGTCATCCCTGGCACGTGTATTTTCAGCATTTTGACTCTGACCCAGTTGGTTGTGCCTCGGTAGCTCAGGTACATCAGGCACAACTCTTGAACGGTGAGAAAGTCGTCGTCAAGGTGATGCGTCCAGGAGCCAAACAACGCTTCCGTATCGATTTCCTAAACGCGAGCCTGCTTGCCTACCTCATTGATCGCATTGGTCCATTTAAGAGCATCAACGCAACGGGTCTGGTGAAAGAACTTATACGGCTCAGCGAAGAGGAGTTCGATTTCCGGCGTGAGGCACGCAGTGCGCAGCTTTTACACGAACTGATGGAGCAGGATGAAATAGATCACTACGCACCCAAGGTCTATTTTTCCCTGTCCGGTAACTTTATCATCACGATGGAAAGGCTTGAAGGTCTGTGGATGCACGAGTTACTCTCGGCCATTCACGCACAGGATTACAAGCAACTCAAAGTATGGTCTCTGCGCGGCATTGACCCCAAACGGGTTGCTCGACTCTTGCTACGTTCGACCTTGATACAAGTCTTCCGCCACCGCGTCTTTCATGCTGATCCGCATGCAGCAAATTTGCTCGTGCTAGAAGGGGGCACACTAGGCTATGTCGACTTTGGTATGACTGGTTGGCTTGACGAACGACTGTGGGCAAAGCAACTCAAGTTAGCAAACTATATAGCCGAGGAGAAAATTCATGCCGCCTATGAAGCTATTCTGGACATGCTGCAACCTCTCTCGCAGCGGCATCTCACCGATTTTGAAATTGAGATGAAAGCACTAATTCGAGAATGGATTCTTGTCTCAAAAAGTCCTTATGCAACTATCAGCGAGAAGAGTAGCAGTTCCTTTTTGCTGCGCGTGTTCAACGTCATACGCCGTGCGCGTTTGAGCCTACCAGTAGCGGTCATGCGACTCTATCGCACGATCATCATTGTCGATATCATCATGTTGAAGGTCGATCCTGAGCTAGATTGGGGAACGGAACTCCGAGAGTTTGCTCGTGAAGAGATGCGCTATCAGTGGGAGAGCTTGATGACGCAACAACGCGCACTCAATCTTATCAAAACGACATGTATAGCACTTGTAAATAGCCCACAACTCGTCTACCATCTGCTTGAATGGGCTTCGCATAAAGTACCTGAACTTGCCCATGAGTACAAAGTTACCTACAATCGTTTTGAGCGCGCCATACTCCTGGTGCTGAAATACTGCCGTGTAGCTACACTGCTACTTGCTCTTGCCACTGTGGGTGGATACCTGTTAGCACCTCGCTTCTTCCCTAGTAGTTTCTGGGCCATTTTTATCGAAAAACTTGGCTCCTCCTGGTGGTTGCTAAGTGGAGCAGCCCTACTAGCAACCCTGCTACTTGGGCAACTGATAGCGCAATTTGAGGCTCCCGAGTAGCAGAGTTACTGACAGCGCTTGTGAGTACATGCTACTTTTCCTCTTGCTGTACCCTCATCTGGTCTGCAACTAAGCGGGCAAGTCGTTCATAATCTATCGGCTCAGCCGACTGCTGGGACGTATCTTCACTGCGATACGTCAAGTCTTCGTAAATGCGCTCTGTCGTCTTGGCTATCCCTTCAAGGAAGCGAACATTGCCCTTCACGAATCCCCTTATCAAACTGTTCGTCAGAGCCGCACCGTTGGGGCCTTCGTGGGTAAGCTCCTTACTAAATTCCTGAGAAGCCTGCGCAACCGCTTCGGCCACTCCACCTATAAGATCAGCGGTTGTACGTGAACTAGTACGCACGAAGTTGGTAAACTGGTACTGTGTTTGTGCGCTGCGCTTCCTCAGATCATAGCTAGGCTGACTTTCAGCAAAATTTTCTTTTAGCATTGGCGTTTTCCTTTCTGCTTATAGGATATTCTATCAGGTGGTTGTTGTAAAGGACTTGGAGGCAGAAAGGCGGACTTTGCAATTCTCATTGCAATCCCCACCGCATCTCCCACCTTTTCTAGTTCCTTCGTTAATAACTATTGACACGTGAACTATACTTGATATATACCCCCACCTAGGGGGTATGGGTATCACGTAGATATAAAAACGAGAGGTTATTCCAATGGCAACAGAAGCCCCACGCGCAACAGAACTGCAGGAAGCGCTCTCTGCAGAACAACACACAGAAACATGCCACACCACATTCTCTCTGGAAGGGATGTCCTGTGCTTCCTGTGCTATGCGTATCGAGAAGGGATTGAAAAAGGTGGCGGGGGTAGCTGACGTGCAGGTCAATTTTGCCACCGAGCAAGCGCATGTGAC
>JAFATZ010000404.1 GCA_019243675.1 Ktedonobacteraceae bacterium
AGATGTGCGTGAAGGCAGGGCCACCCTTGATATCACCTAGGGCGTAGATGCCCGCTACATTCGTCTCCAACTGCTCGTTCACTGCGATGAAGCCATGTTTGTCCATCTGCACTCCGGTTGCCTCTAGATTGAGCCAATCGCTGTTAGGCATTCGTCCAGCCGCTATCAGCAAGTGTGATCCGGTGAGGGTTCGTTCCCCCGTTGGAGTATGGACCGTCAGGAGAATGCGGCCTGCAGCAGGTTGTTCGACATGCACTGGCTTTGTCTCAAGCAGCACCTCTATGCCGTCCTCACGCATGATGTTGGCCACTGCCTGGGCCACATCGGGGTCTTCGTGGGAAAGCAAGTTTGCTCCGCGCTGGATCACGGTGACGTGAGCACCAAAGCGGCGGAACATCTGGCCAAATTCTAGGCCAATATAGCCTCCTCCCACAATCAACAGGTGCTCTGGTACGTAGTCCAGTTCCATGATTGAGGTCGAATCCAGCGTGGGTACCGTCTGCACCCCAGGTATGGAGGGCTTGGCCGGTCGATCACCAGCGTTGATGAAGATGGTGGGGGCAGTCATGTGCAGCGTCTGACCGTTGTTCAACTGTACTTGCAAAGTCTTCATCCCTGTGAAGCTAGCTTCTCCCATGAGCAGGTCCACGCCTTGGGTACTTTCGATGTTTCGCTGACCGCTGTTGCGAAAGCTATCAACAATGTCTCGTTTGCGTTGCCGCACCTTGGTCATATCCACAGTCACTGGGCCAGTCTGTACACCGTAATCAGCACCGCGCCGTGCTAGGTAAGCAACCCGTGCGCTAGCAACCATCGTCTTGGTAGGCGTACAGCCCTCGTTCACGCAAGTTCCCCCCACATGAACCCGCTCAATGAGAGCGGTCTTCCATCCCGCTTTGGCTAACGTGGTAGAGAGTGGACCTCCGGCCTGTCCAGCCCCGATCACAATTGCATCATAGTGTGTTGTTGCATTCATGACTATTATCTCCTTCTGTTTCGTCTTCTGTAGTCTAGGTACTTTCTCATACCACATGGTCGTTGCTCGTGCCAAATTGTTACACGGACAGGGTGACCGCAAGATTGGCAATGCCGTGTTCTGGTCGCTATTATTGCCCTTAATGAAGGAGTTATGGCGCGCTTATCTTCCGCGTGCCGCATTCATCTGATCACGTAGAGATCGTGCTTGCCGTGCAGCTTCAGCGGCATAGTTGTTGCCTTTGTCGGCATAGAGGATAGCGCGTGATACTGAGACAATAGCACGCTCACCCTGGGCGTCTACGCCAGCTCGCACTGATGCCTCTAGGTCACCTCCCTGCTTGCCGATGCCGGGGATGAGAATGGGCAAATCAGGACAGAGCACACGAATGGATTGCATCTGTTGCGGGTAGGTTGCGCCTACGACGAGGCCGCAGTTGCCAGCTTCATTCCATGACTGCACACGTAGAGCAATTACCTCATAGAGCGGTCTTGCTTGACCATCGTCTGTCTGCACTAATAAGTCCTGAAAATCGCCTGCGCTGGGGTTCGAGGTGCGACAGAGCAGGAAGATACCTTTGTCTCGATAAGCTAGGAAAGGGGCGATGCTATCGTAGCCCAGATAGGGATTGACGGTTACGGCGTCACAGTGGTACACGTCGAAGATGGCGGCGGCATAGTTGCGTGCGCTGTTGCCGATATCGCCCCGTTTGGCGTCGACAATGATAGGGATGTCGGGTGGGATAGCGCCAATAACCTGCTGAAAGACAGCCATACCGATTGGGCCAAGCGCTTCAAAGAAGGCAAGGTTGGGTTTGTAGGCGCAGACATAGGGAGAAGTGGCTGTGATGATGGCGTGACAAAAGCGCACGATGGATGTTTCTACTGGTTCGCCAAGAAGTATGGGCGGAAAGTGACTTGGCTCCGGGTCTAGCCCCACACAGAGGAGGCTATTCTGTTTGTGTGAGGCTGCCAGTAATTTTTCTAGGAAATTCATATGTATCATCCTGTCAGAGCGCCCCGCGTGCCGGGCTTGACAATTGGTATACCTTGGGTGCAGAGTGGACACTCCTGGGGAGCATAGCTAGCCGCCGAGATAGTGAGTAGCGCGTGGTAGGGAACGCCGAACTGGTGAGCGTCATTGTCACCACTGCGATCAATCATCACCGCAATGCCAACGATGTTAGGAGCATAGCGTTCTACCGCCGCCAGTGTTTCCCTGAGTGAGAGACCAGTCGTCAAGACATCATCGACGATAAGCACGCGCTCATTGGCTCGCAGTGTGAAGCCTCGGCGCAACTCTCGTCCTTGGTTGATAAGTGCAGGCTCGGCGATGAGGCAGCGTGTATCGAGTTGGCGCGCCACTTCCTGTGCTAGCAATGCCCCTCCGGTGGTCGGGCCAACCACAGCTTCGATAGCCGCCGTGCGATAATACTCTGCGATGCGCTCACAAAGCTGCTGCGTGACACGTGGCCATTCAAGTAAGCGAAACTTCTCCCAGTACTCGTCACTATGGCGTCCCGAACTGAGCACGAAGTGCCCATGCGTCACGACGCCTAGGCGCTGGAACAATTCTAGTAACGTAGGATCAGTCATCTTTTAATCAGCTTTCCCTGGGCATGGTTGAGTATGTTTCCCTTATGGTATACCATATTTCCACGTAGCAATGTAGCAATGGGTCTTGCTAATAGCTCCATGCCCTCGTATGCCGACCAGCGATTCTTGGTGAAGAGGTCGGCTTTGCTCACATGCCACCCGTGTGCAGCATCGATCACCACAATGTCGGCGTCTTTTCCGACGGACAGGCTACCCTTCTGGGCAAAGCCGAAGATAGCGGCGATGTTCTTGGACATGACTTGGCCAGCACGAATCAGTCCCTCTTCGAGCGTATCAGCGCCAAATTGCTTGACCCAGTTGGTGATGAAGACGGGTAGTGCCTCCTGTAGACCGGGCATACCCGAGGCTACCTCCCAGACGCTCTCGCGCTGCTTCTCCTCCAGAGTATGGGGCGTATGCTCGCAGATCACCG
>JAFATZ010000296.1 GCA_019243675.1 Ktedonobacteraceae bacterium
TTATCGATGCGCACCTTTAATTGCAACAATTGATTACGAGTGATAGAGCGAAGATGATACACCGTCTCCAGGTGGTCGAGCATATCGACACCAGAAATACAGCTTAACAGATCAAAGCCGAGTTGGTCGCGCAGAAAGCGACAGACAGCAACTAAATGTTCGCCTGCAATATCCAGAGCAAGATAGTCGCCCTTGAGCGTCTTCGGTACCACTGGCTCTGCCGTAATTTGTGCAATAGGAGCGAGGTCACGAGCAAGCGCGGCGTTTTGGTCGCGATAGCCAGTCGTTGCACTAGGAATACTAGTTGAACGTGGTACTAAATCCATCGAGTCACTCCCTTGCGCCAAGCATAGACCAGACCAAGCACGAGCACAACAATGAAAAAGAAAATTTCAAAGAAGCCAAAGAGACTTAATTGTTTGAAAATGATTGCCCATGCAATAATGAACACAATATCCACATCGAAGGCGACAAAGAGCAACGCAAAGATGTAGAAGCCAAGCGGATACTGAACCCTGGCCGAGCCAATAGGCGTTTCACCAGATTCATACGTCTGTAACTTTTCTTTTGTTCTATCATGTGGTGCCAGAAGATTGGCTAGGCTCGTTGCAATGATCACAAAAACGAAGCCTGCCGCCAGCAGAATAGCTGCATAAAGATACCCGATACTTGGTGTTGACACGAGTTTTTCCTTCCAAGTGGGGATGCAGGGAATGCTCCCTGAGAAAGGTTGCTGCATTGATTATAACACAGTGAAGAAGGTGCAACAATTTGTCTCACACCTGTGGCATCTCCACATCATTGGGCTTGGCAAGCAGTTGGATGCCAGGGAGAGTGCTGGATTTTGCCGCCTCTGTGACCTGCACGACGATCACACTCACATTGTCTTCACCTCCGCCATCAAGTGCTGACTGTACGAGAGCTGCGCCCGTCATTGCCGGATCAACCGAGTGTATGTGCAACACACTCTCAATTTGTGGATCGCGTACCATATCCCATAGTCCATCTGAACACAACAACAGCTTATTACCGACCTGCAGATGCTCTACGAAACTGTCAACTTCGACCTCCTGCTTTTCACCTAGGCTGCGATAGATTTGGTTGCGCTTGGGGTGGGTATAGATGTCATCGGGTTGAATAATGCCAGCATCGACCAGGCTTGCTACCACCGAATGATCCTGAGTAATCTTTGCAAGGCGATGGCCTTCAGACTCACTCTCGCTGTAGAGATAGGTACGGCTATCACCCACATTTGCTATATAGGCAGTGCTGTCTAGGATCAGAACCGCAGTCATCGTCGTGCCCATATCAGCACCCTGCTGCATATTGTGCGTATATACGGCGACATTGGCTTGCTGTACCCCCTCTACGAGTAAGTGCATTGCCTCATCTGGAGGGATATCGCCACTTTTTGCAATCTTAGGCAAGATGGAGTTGATGAACGTTTGAATAGCCAGACGACTAGCATCCTGACCATTTGCATGTCCGCCCATACCATCAGCGACGACAAACAGACCTAGCTCTTGCAGTGAGAAAGTCGTCGCACGTGCTCCTTGAGCGGCAAAGAGACTATCTTCGTTTGGCTTGTGCTTCCTCTTGATACCAGGATCAGAGCACGTTCCCACCAAAAAACCTAAGCGACGGCCATGTAACTGCTTTAGCGTCTGAGACAGAGCCGTATCCGTTGGTGACAGCCTATTTCTTTGTCCGCTTGGCGACATCTCTACAGTTGGTTGCTCGGCAAGTGAGCGCGTCGTGGTCACGGGTGTCAGAGGTTGAGGAGCAACACGAGGATACTTAGCAGAATCCGATGGGGCAAGCGCGAGGTCACAATTGGAACAAAATTTTGCACCAGCCTGCACCACTGTACCACAGCGCGGACAATGTCTATCAGATGGTGCAAGAGGCCGAGACTTAGTAGGAAACATCCTTTGTGGAGCCTGGTGCATTAATTGACTGTTTTGTGTGCTCTGAGACTTCTTCATATGCTGCACTGCCATCTCTGCCACACGCTGGGCTTCCATATATTCTGCCTTGAGTTTACGGCGATGTATGTAGGACTGTACGAAGACGAATAAAAGTACTAAGACGACCAGTGCAGTCAGGCCCAACAACAATTCGGGAACAAGCAAGGCATTGGTACTCGTCTGGCCGCTTTCTGGACGAGTGGGCGAAGAAGGGACGACCTGATTTGCCAAGAGTTGGGCACCTACAAATTGCGGGTTATTCTGTATGGCCTGCAACACAGAGCTGCGCGCTCTGCCCATGTCGCCTACGGTGTAGTTATCGACAGCAGCGTTCCAGTCCTCATGAACTGGATTGGGAGGCGCATTTTTCAATTCTGGCTGTACGTTCATCAAGCGGGCAATATCACCGGAGTTGGCCGCCTTTTCACTCACCAATTGCAGTGCTTGTAGCCGTCCGTGACTATCAACGATAGGTGTGCCAGACTCTGTTGCCAGGGATACACCCGCGATAGGAGTCGGCGTGAGCGAAGCTTTCACGTTTTTGAGATAGGTTGTGAACTGCTTGTCGTCAGTTTCGGCTGCATTGGGCGCATTCAAAGGCTGGCTGGGATTAGCTAACCCAATACCTCTTCCCTCCGGGGTGGTAGGATCGGCCAGATCAAGAGAGGGATAGGCAAAGGGGGCATGCAAGGAGAAGAGCAGGAGTTGATGGTCACACGGGGTTGAAGCACAACGCAGCGTCGAGGGAGCAGGGTTGGGAATGGTCACCGAAATAGGTTGTAGGTTGTAAGCCGTACTCAAATACACGCTCAGAGCAGTAAGTTTGACTTGGCCATGCTGT
>JAFATZ010000079.1 GCA_019243675.1 Ktedonobacteraceae bacterium
TGGGCATAATCGAGTGCGGCTGCTATGGGAGTCAGCAGATACATGAGTTCGTTGGGTAGCAGAAATTTTCCCTGATGGGCAGTAGCATGGAGGTAGTCAGCAAGTGACTGGCCCTCAACATATTCTTGAACAAGATATGCCTCACTATTGGCAGCGCTCGGAGTCTGAGAAGCTTGAAAGTCGAGTACCTGTACAATACTAGGATGATGTAGGGATGCAATACTTTGCGCGTCACGTAGAAAACGTTGGATAGCACCAGGGGCCACTTGAGTATTGATACGAAATATACGCAGAGCAACATAGCGATGCTGCTGTGTGTCAAAACTTCTCCAAACTTCGCTTGTGGCCCCAGTTTCTAGGCATTCATACAGTTCATATTGACCGATACGGCGCTGTTGTGTACTCATGACGCCTCCTTATTAGAATAGGCAACAGAAAAACACTGCTATGATTATGAATCATAACTCATGCAATGTCAATGAGAAGGAGGCGGAAAACTTAGACCTGCTTCAAATCAAGTGTTGCCATGTATTGTGACTCGACGTAAGCCTGGTACGCACCTGCCGAGCCGATGCTCGGTAGCGGCCCTTCGTTAGGCGGAATAGTGCGGCCAGTGTACGAGTCGGCTGCCAAACTCTTCATTTGGAGAGCTACACCGATAATGGCAGGATCACTGAGATCGGCAGCCTTCACTAATTGGACGTCGTAGAGGCGAATTTTTTGCACCCAATCTTGCAGGTCGCTCATGGCATTACGTACATTCTGAATATGCTGGCGCAGGAGTGTGTTACTGCCACTTACAGCTTGTAGCGCATCCAACTGCGCTGTTAGGGTGTCAAGGTAGCCAGGTTGTGTAGGCGAGGTGAGAAGTCCGACGGGTGTTCCAATTTCGCTCGGCACGTCCGCAGGCAGATCACCGCTACTCATGGCATACTGTGTGCCATCTACCAACTCAATGATGCGTACCGCCTGCCGTCTAGCCAACGCATAGTCGTGAGGACTATTCTGCAGCGTATCGACAATGCTGCCCGCTTTATCATTCAGCGATTTTATGGCATCGAGCAATCCACGAGCCACACCCTGGTTTGAGGGGAAGTTGGGTGTTGTATAGAGAATGTTCTTAAGATACGGCAGTGATGCACTATCAAAATGCGCCTGGAAGACAATCTGACCCCCAGAGGTACTAGGAAGAGCACCTGCATTCTCTTGCGTGATGACTACACCCTGCGCTATCGAGAGCAGATTTGTATGTTGGGCGTCACCAAAGTAGACAAAAGAGATAGCACCATCATGAACAGAAAGCGGTCCCAGTGGCAGGAGATGATGGGTTGAGTCTTGTAGCCAGGCAACATACATCTTGCCCTGTGGCGGTGTCATGATATTTTTCAGTTCCAGACGCAGTACATCCTCGTGCCCCAGTGCATCATCCTGAAAGAAGACCTGCCCAACCATACTGCCTGCATTCGTCTGCCCTTTCACATTGAGCAGCAAGCTCGTGGCAAGAGCACTTACAACAACGAGCAAGAGGAGCAGTAATGCAATAATCACAGTAGACATGGGCACACCCGAGGCACGCGAACGCTCTCGCCCCCAATTGCTAGGAGGCATAGGCGTAGGAGGTGACGTCATTGGCGTTTGCACAGGGACAGGGAGCCTTGTTCCTGTAGTTGTTGAATCGGGTACAGGAAGGCGTGGCGCTGTAGGCACGGCCATGGCCTTCTGTGGCTGCGAAGTGTTAGCAGCAGGAAGCTTTGCCGTCGTAGACGTAGTTACTGCCCTGTGCGGAGAAGTAGGAATGGCGGGTAGCTTCGCCGACGATGACGCTCTATTCACCGGTTCAAGGGCGAGAGGCATTGGCCTCACTGTGGCTTGCTCACCTGTAATGAGCTTTGTTGGCCGTATCGCTGGCATGGATGCTGATGACTGCCATAGTGGCTGTGGAACGCCTAGCAACGACGCACGCGGACCAGTATGATATGCCTGCATATCTGCGCGCGTATGAAGCTGCGGAATAGAGGGGCGAAGGGAACATGCATCAGCAATGGCAACTGCTAGCAGCGAGGCCATGGAAAAACGTGCTTTTGGCTCCTTGGAGAGTGCGCGTAGAATGACTGCGGAGAGTGCAGGTGGAAGGTTTGGGTTAATCAAAAGAGGAGGCGTGGGTAATGCATCAATGTGGTGCATCATGACTGCAACCGAACTTCTATCGCGGAAGGGCTGCACTCCGGTACAGAGTTCGTAGAGAATGACGCCCAGCGAGTAGATATCGCTATACTTGCCAGCCACCTGTCCCTTAGCCTGCTCGGGCGACATATAGAATGGAGAGACAACAAGAGCATCTTGGCCTAACATATCGGCAAGGCTAAAGTCGGTGAGCATGGGTTCCCCAACACTCAAGTGTATGATGTTCTCCTCATTCAGCAAAATATTGCTCTGCTTAATGTTACCATGCACAATTCCCCTTTGGTGTGCATAGTCGATAGCAACGCCCAAACTAGTAAAAAGATACACAATATCCGTCAACGGGAACAGATTGCCCTTCCTTGAGGTTGCTTTAATGTAATCGGCAAGGGTCCTTCCCTTTATATACTGCTTGACGATGTATGCCGTGGCGTTACTCCCCTGGCTGGGGCGAAAGACGGTGGCATCATACATCTGCACGATGTTAGTATGATGCAGCGCGGCAATATTCTGACCTTCTTTGACGAAGCGCGTGAAGAAATTAGGGTCCGCTTGCAGATCGGCATGGATGATCTTCAACGCCACATCGCGCTTAAGT
>JAFATZ010000090.1 GCA_019243675.1 Ktedonobacteraceae bacterium
TGAGTTCCTCTTAATGGCTTCTGACGGGATGCTACAAAACCTTCTTTTGTTTGTTCTACAACCCCGCCAAATTGCTTAATAGCTTCTATGTGGAAATCTACACTGCGGTCCCCAATTTGGCATCCTCCCACTACTGGAACTGCTACCTTTTTAAAACGATGCAACAGAGCGCCGAGCAGAAGAATAGGTATGCGATTACTACCGGAGTCAGGGGTGGGTACAACTGCATCATTCATGGTAAGGGGATTAATCACCATGGTTTGTCCTTCATGCTCAACATGAACTCCTATCGAAGTTAACATCTCTTTGGTGATTTCGGTGTCTCCAATGGGAGGTACATTGATGAATGTCGTGGGCGTATCGCCTAGTAGCGTTGCTACCATAGCTTTGGTGACAAAATTTTTCGCACCTAAACAGGTGATTTCCCCAATGACTGGCCGTCCACCTTCTATACGATAGACGTGGTCATGATCCATTAACATTTCTGTTCATTCTTTCTAGACTCTATCAACTGGTCGTGTCTATTGGCCGCTAACTTGTCTTCAATGGGTGCAGTAGGCATAGTAGCAGTGCCGGGGTCAACAACACTGTACCCATCATCCGCTTGTATGTGGGAAGAGGTGCTTGGTGAAGCAGCATCCCAATCTCCGACACGAGCATCTAGTATCTCCTCGCGAATGGGTTCATATGGATTAGGCAGATCAGCAGGGGATAAGTTGCCAGAAAACGCTGGCTGCTGCTGAACAATCTGGTCGCGCCTGATCGGTTGCGTTTCTTGCTTTTCCAAGTCGAGATGGCTATCTAACTCATCTAAGAGTTCAGCAATCACCGGACGCAGAGCACGATTTTTTTCGGGGATACGTGACCATTGTGCCAGTGCAGCGGGCAAGTATCCGGCGCGATAGCTGTAGAGGCCAAGCATTGCTCGTGCGTCATAGATACTCATACGGTGCCAGAGTGTCAGTTCCTCAGCGGGTGTCTCAATGACGTTTTCGCTGGCCCCAATGATCTCGACCAATTGATACAGCTTTATACCCATCAGGCGGTAGGGAAAGCCATAGTAGAGGGCGAGCCTGCGTCGCTTTTTCTGTCGTTCAGCAGGATACGTGCCGATAAAGTACCCTTTGGTCCAGGAACCACTAGACCAGACAAGCGCGGCCAGAATTAAGACGAGAATACGTCCTAGATAGCGCTGCCAGGTCGCTGGTGCAATACCGACCATCACGCCGAGAGCTGCAAACATGGCTCCCAGTGCCCAGGCACCGTATACAAGCACACGGCGGTCCCACCCTAGCAGGTCGAAGTGACAATGCATCGGCGTTGCCAGGAATGGCCGTGGAAACTCTGTATGTGTTATGAAGGTGTCAGTGTTAGCAAAGCGCAGTATTTGTAGCTTACGGCGGAAAAAAGGGGTCATCAAGCGGGCTGAGATCAGCGCCGAAAGACCCTCCAGTACAAATGCCCCTCCCACCATGAGCAGCAGGATCTCCTGTCGTGAGAAGATAGCGATTATGGCCAGGATGCCACCTAGCCCTAGTGCGCCGCTATCGCCCATATAAATCCGTGCGCGTCGTTTAGCGGTAGATCTGCTGGGGCGAGCACCCCACGCCGAAGGCCAATTCCAGGGAAGGTAACCGAGCACCCCACCAGCGCACAGCAGGGCGAGCACCTCCAGCACAATGCCTGCTGGATTGCCCTGCTGGATAATGCCTGTTACGATGATGCCAAAGGCTAGCGCGGCAGTGAAAACGAGACCCCCTGCTAGGCCATCTAGCCCGTCACTGAAATCAACCGAAAGTGAGGTGACAGTTCCAATAAAACTGATCATCAGTATGAGAAAAACAAACCAGCCGAAGTAGGCGATTTGCCCATAGACAACAGGGCACGTCGGTTGTTCGGCATGGGGATGTGTACATACCAGATTCTTGAAAATGTCGATGTAGACGCCGTATGATTCTCTGCCGCTATCAAGTAAGAAAAAGTATAGCAGTCCTGCTGTCGTAGAAACAAACAGCACACCAAAAAGTTTTGAATACTCTGAGATGCCTTCGTTACGATAGACCTTATGCCAATCGTCGATGAAGCCAATAAACCCGAAACCACTCATAGCGCCCAATCCGATCAGAAGCAGTGTCCACTGCGTACTGGAGAAATGTAAGAAATATGCTATCGCCAGTCCACTGCCGACGATAGCCAGGATAAATGCAGGTCCGCCCACCAGTGGCAACTCTATCGACTTAATCTCTCCGCCGTCTGTAGACAAATCTGGACGATGTGTTCCGCGTTTATGTTCCCCACTGCGGAAATTGGGAAAGAGTGCCTTTGCCATTCCACAGAGCAAAAGACTAGCTATTGCACAGGTGACAAAAGTGAGTAGTGATATCAATAATGTCATAGATGCTCCCCATATTCATGTGCAAATCGGATATTCCGATTTAACTATTACTCATAATTTTTTGTATAAAATCTTCAATAATAAAATTGAATTTTTCCGGCTGTTCCTCATGACCATTATGGCTTCCTTGCTTAATCACAGCCAATTGCGCATTGGGAATCAGTGTTGCCATCTGTTCTCCCAACGCTAGTGGTAATATTTTATCACCTTCTCCCCATATCACCAAGGTGGGTAGGTGAATTTGTGACAAAAGTGGTGTTAGATTTTCAGCGACAGCATTTTGCCTAGTTTGTCTTCGCAAAGCATTTTCTATTTTACTATTAGAACGTTAGCTCTTGCCAAAAACTAAGACATTTTTCCCAAATTGATACTGTTTTGCTATGGATCATCTTACAGTACTCCATATACTATAACGTTACGGAGGAGGGAGCGAGTAACAACGGTTCTTGAAATTGTGGCGTTTTCTTGCGAGCTGGAAGCCCTGGTGGACTGTTAACCTATGTCATCAAAGGCCTCGTGCTGTCTTGGCCCACCTGCTCACAAATTTTCCCTGTGGAGTCATCAATTGGACCCCTACCGATGTGGATTCCCTCTGCAAGCCAAGTCAGGCACCATACCTCACTGGTCCCTCGAAGTGACGCGCACCCCTTTACACGGATGCGCATCATATTTTTCGTACCGATATCCAACGGTATTTCGGGCAGAAGCAGAGTACGTAAGTGCGAACAAGCAGTGTCCGAAGGGGTCGGTTATCCCCTCTGCTCTTCCAAATGCGATGTAAGACGAATCTGGACGTTGTTGCGCAGGGCGTTTGAGACAGGGCAACTCTGTTCAGCCTTACTGGCAGCTTGCGCAAAACTAGCATGGTCCATCCCTGGCACTTGGCCACGGACATTGAGGTAGATGGTGGTTATCTTGAAGCCACCTTTCACTTCCTCGAAAGCACAGTTTGCGTTGACTATTAGCTTCGTTGGAGGCGTACCCGCTTTGGCCAGCATATCTGAAAAGATCATTGCATAACATGCTGCGTGTGCAGCAGCAATCAACTCTTCTGGGCTAGTCTTGCCATCTGAGCGCTCTGTACGCGAGGCCCAAGTAACTGGCAGTTTGCCCAGTGCTCCACTACCAGTACTGTGTATGGTCCCACTGCCGCGTTTGAGGTCGCCTTCCCAGGTAACTTCGGCTCGTCGTTCTGCTTTTATCATCAAATGTTCCCCTTTCAGGACATTGTAAGCTACTCATAGTGAGAAGCAAGGCAGAAATAGTGATAACAGCTATATAATTTATAGGCATTTGGTCTGCAAAGAATTGTATCACTTGCCAGTGCTATAAACAAAACAGAGGCATTTTATGACCCACCTCTCTTCAAGGTTCTGCTTGCAAATGCATCTTTTTCACTCTATACTGTGTGTAGTTAGGAAACGAGCGTACAGATAATTAACCTGTATTGTCAGGAGGAAAAACC
Source organism: Ktedonobacteraceae bacterium (assembly GCA_019243675.1). GTDB lineage: Bacteria > Chloroflexota > Ktedonobacteria > Ktedonobacterales > Ktedonobacteraceae > JAFATZ01. The sequence goes on from JAFATZ010000090.1 coordinate 3,861, forward strand.
ATGCCGCCACTGTTGGCTGCGCGCTCTCAAATGGGCACCTCACTGGTATTTCATATCGTCTTCTCCGTGCTAGGTGTTGGCTTGCCGCTGCTATTGTTCATTGCGGAAGGGGTCGCCATAAGGAAAAAAGACCCAGTGTGGTTGACGTTGGCACGACGCTGGTCGATAGCAGCCGCCATTATCTTTGCTATAGGTGCCGTCTCTGGCACTATCGTTGAGTTCGAGCTTGGTCTGCTCTGGCCGACCTATATACGCTATACTGGAGCAATCATCGGACCGATGTTTGCCTTTGAAGGTTTTGCCTTCTTCCTAGAGGCTATCTTCTTCGGTATCTATCTGTATGGCTGGAATCGCCTGCCGCCACTCATGCACTGGCTCTCTTCCATTCCTATTGTTGTTGGTGGGGCAGCCTCAGCGTGGTTTATTGTGACGACGAACTCATGGATGAACACGCCGACGGGCTTCCAGTTTAGCGGTAACCAAATCAGTGGTATTGATACTATCAGTGCCATTTTCAATCCTAGCACACCCTATGAAACTGTGCATATGATACTTGCTTGCTATGTTGCGTGCGGCTTTGGTGTCGCCGCGGTCTATGCCTACTTCATGCTGCGCGGCAGGCGCGAGGACTACTACCGCAAAGGTATGTTGCTTGGCCTGGCTGTAGCTTTGATTGCGACACCACTACAAATCGTCAGTGGCGACTTCAATGCGCGTTTCCTTTCCAATGCACAACAGGCAAAGTTTGCAGCAATGGAGGGTGTCTTCAAGACATCCAGCCATGTACCGCTGCACATTGGTGGCATTCCTGACCCGGCGACAGAGCAATACTACTTCTCTATCAATATTCCAGATGGCATAAGCATACTGGCAAAAGATAGCCCGAATGGGGTCATCAAGGGCCTTGATGCATTTAAACCTCAAGATCGCCCAAATCCGATACCGGTCCATCTCTCGTTCGATACTATGGTCGGCATTGGCTTCTTTACGCTGTTCGTCGTGATTATCTTCTGGGCATTGTACTTGCTGCGTAGGCGTGTCTTCCCTGAAAATCGCCTGCTCTTATTAGCCGTTCTGCTGTGTGGCCCACTCAGTTTCCTGGCGGTAGAGTTGGGCTGGATGGTCACAGAACTAGGCCGCCAACCGTGGGTCATCTACAACTTCTTACGCACTAGCGATGC
>JAFATZ010000188.1 GCA_019243675.1 Ktedonobacteraceae bacterium
GTATACACATTAACGCCGCAGCAGGCAAATCAGTGGCGTCAATCTATTAAGGGGGCAAGTTCGGCTGCTGCACAAGCTTATCTTCATGACCAGCCAGGGGTAGCTACTGTACGGATACATCTTCCCTTTGGGGCAGATCATCTTCCCGCGTCTGTTGATGATATTCAGATTGTGCTCGTGTAGGGGCCCGGTTCACCGTGCCCCCGTTGGCACACACGTCCCTTGATCCGAAAGTAGAACAGTCGCAACAGTGCTTCTTTGCATGAAAGAGCCTGGGAGCCCATCGAGGGCACAATGAATTGGACCCCTACCGAACATCTGACGGCTGCTGTATATGCATAAGCCGTTGTGTTATACTGTTGGCAGTAGATTTACCCCAACAAAAAAACACTAACAGACTGTCTTTACAGCCTGTCCAAGGGGCATAGATTGTGAACGAAATAAGTGAATTAGCCCACGGTGAGATGCGATACTGCAATAGCATACTTGAGGCCATTGGAAACACCCCTCTTGTGCGTCTGCATCGCGTGGCCGCTGATGTCGCACCACTTGTGCTAGCGAAAATGGAGATGCTCAATCCTGGCGGCAGTGTAAAGGATCGTATAGGACCAGCCATGATTGAGTATTGCGAAAAATTGGGACTGCTGCGTCCAGGTGGTACGATCGTTGAGCCTACAAGCGGTAACACGGGGCATGGCCTGGCAATTGCCGCAGCCATCAAGGGCTATCACTGCATCTTTGTCATGACCGACAAGGTAAGTGAGGAGAAGCGTAGCCTGCTGCGTGCTTACGGTGCTGAAGTAATTATCTGTCCTAGCAGCGTTGGTCACGATTCGCCAGACTTCTATCAGAACGTGGCACGTCGGCTTGCCAAAGAGATACCTGGTGCTTGCTGTCCCGATCAGTACTCCAGTCCGGCAAACCCCGCAGCTCACTATACCGCGACTGGTCCCGAAATTTGGCGTGATACAGCAGGGCGGGTTACAGCATTTGTAGCGGGAGTTGGTACCGCTGGGACTATTTCTGGAACTGGCCGTTTCCTCAAAGAGAAAAACCCCAATATAAAGATTATTGGTGCTGATCCTCCTGGCTCTATCTACTCCGGCGATACGCCCGGCCCCTACAAGGTTGAGGGTATTGGTACGGAAGACTTCCCGGTTAATTACGATGCAACTGTCGTAGATGAATTTGTGCGTGTTGATGACCGTACTTCCTTTTATTGGGCGCGCCGCTTAGCACGAGAGGAGGGTATTCTCGTCGGCGGTTCAGCGGGTACTGCCCTAGCTGCGGCACTCACATATGCACGTCAGCTCTCGGCGAATGATGTTGTGGTTGTCTTACTACCGGACACAGGGCGTGGCTATCTGAGCAAGCAATTTAATGATACTTGGATGCGCGAAAGCAATATGCTAGTGCAGGCCGAGACAGAGCAACCTACGCTGCGAGATGTGCTCACCTATCGCCGCAGTCATACACGCAGCATGCCTCTGGTGGTTAGCGTCAACACAACCGATTCTATTGCCGATGTAGTTGAGCTATTGCGTCGCTATGGTATTAGCCAGACACCCGTAATGGAGCGTGGCTGTATGGTAGGAAGTTTGACCGAGGACTTATTACTACGTCGTCTTGCTGGTGGTGGGCCGTTAACGGAGAGTTCCGTAGGGCAGTTGCAAGGACCGCCATTTCCGACATTAGCAGCCGATGCTCCCGCACGAGAAGCCTACACACTCTTTAGTAGTGGTCAGTCAGCGGTGGCAGTTATGAACAAGGATACCCTGGAGGGCATTATAACGAAGAGCGATTTATTAGAGTTCTGGGCTCACACGCGAAGCGAGTACTAACGAGGCACTACATGACAACAGAGCACTCTACCTACGTAATAGGTGACATTCATGGTCAATTTAAACGGCTAGTAGGACTGCTGCAAAGTGCTGGGCTGATAGGGAATGCTCTGGAATGGACTGCTGGCGCATCGACTCTGTGGTTCATGGGGGATTTTGTTGATCGAGGACCTGATGGCATTCCTGTTATCGACCTAGTGATGCGATTGCAGGCCGAGGCAGCCGCCGTCAATGGCAGCGTCGCATCCTTGCTTGGTAACCATGAGATATTGCTGCTGGCTGCGTATCGCTTCGGCAGACGCTCAACCGGACTAGGGAGCAGTTTTCTCTCTAAGTGGAAACACAATGGTGGCAATCGCAAGGACCTAGCTAGTCTGAAGCTTGAGCATCTCGATTGGTTGGCAGACTTGCCAGCAATGGCCCATGTTGATGATTATCTCTTCATGCATGCCGATGCGCCGCTCTACTTCAAATATGGGCGTTCTGTGCAAGAGGTGAATGCTGCTATCAAAGATTTGCTCCACAGAAGTGATAAGCTCGCCTGGGAGGAATTGCTAGAAGATTTTGTCAAACGAGGAATTTTCTACAGCGATACGCATGGGGAGGTATTCGTACAACGCTTTCTTGATCTCTACGGAGGTCAATGCTTAGTACACGGCCACACTCCTATTAGCCATATGCTT
>JAFATZ010000282.1 GCA_019243675.1 Ktedonobacteraceae bacterium
CCACCATCTCCATTCCTTTAACTTGCCCGATGCCGAGGGGCGGCCAGTGCAGCTCTGGCAGTACCTTCAGCGCAACAACGTGTTGCTCTTCTTCCACCACGGTGTCGATTGCACCACGTGTGTTGCAACGTTGCAGGAATTAGCAGCACATAGCGATGCCTATCACCAACAAGAGACAGTGGTGTTGGCAATTGGCCCCGATCAGCTTGCTGAGAGCCAGCAACTTGCTGCTCAACTCGACCACCCATTCCCCCTCTTAAGCGATCCAGCAGAAGGCATCATTGCCCAACAGGGACTCGATACCCCTTCGCTTGTCATTGCTGACCGCTGGGGTGAAATCTGGAAAGCGTGGGTCGGCAGCGCTGATCATCGGCTACCATCTGCACAGGATATCCTGCAGTGGCTAGTTTTCATTGAGTCACAGTGCGAGGAATGTACGATGATTGAGTGGACGGACCGAACCGAGGTGGGCGACTCACCTGAGTAGTGCTTGCAAAGCCTTCACGCGCTCTGCATAGAAATCGACCACTGTCCCATCGCTTCGCTGCAGTGGTGGTGCGTAGGCGTGTGTTTCGAGCATAAACTCACGTACCTCGTGCGGTATATCATGCATACTGCCTTGCGCGCCCTCTCTTATGCGTCTAGAAGAAACATCTCGGTAGATACTGCTAAGGGGCAATGGATGAACGTACTGAGCGAAGCGTTCGTTCTCTGGCTTGCGCATGAGAGCACCTAATTCCTGCTCGCCATCGCTGCCTCGCGGTGCAACAAGTAGTTGCGCAAGAGCAAAGAGCTTACGCAATTCCTTATCGCGGTCACCGTAGTAGTGCGCATCAAATATCTGCACAATCTTATCAAAGCCCATCAGGAAGAAGATATGCTTCACTGCCCGAAATGAGGCACGAATGGCCTCCGCTTGCTCTACATAGAGTCCACGATTGAACAGCATCATTCCGGTGTGTGGCAGACGATGCTTCAACAGCGTATTCAGCAGCATAATGCGATCAAGCAGCAAGGGCCGCTCTACACGCTCTTTGTCCACTGTATGCTTACTAAACGCCGCATACAGGATCATTAGTTCGTGTACGTGTGCGTACTGGTAAGCCCGTTTCAGCATTGCCAGATGAGCCGTCGTAGGGGGATTAAAAGAGCCAGTGAAGACAATAATGTTACACTGTGGTTGCGGCGAACCAGGAACAAGCAGTGCTCGTGGTTCCGCCTCGGGGTCTAGTTGATCGAGCAGGGCTTGCACTTGTTGATAGCGTGCAAGAGTGCGCGGGGATATATGGACAGCAGTCATATTTATCCTTTGTATGCTGATATTTTGCTTTCGAGCAATCATCAGTCATCTGCATCTGTGTATGATACTATTATTATAGCAAGCCCGTAGCATTGTAGATATCAAGAAGAGAAGACAGACGCTAGTGCCTGTCTTCACAGAGTGAAAGGCGAGAGTAGCATAATGATGAGCGCTCAGAACAATGGGCTTCAAACAGAGTTCCAGAGGAAGGGATACATGCTCCAAGATCAGTTCCTCACCGCCGAACAATGTGATCATTTTTTGGACATCATTGCGCAATTTAAACAAAAAAACGAATCACCTGAAATTTATCGAAAGGTGAGAGGACGCTCACTGCGTTATAGCGTCATTGACGGAGAAAAGATAGAGCAACACCTGCCTGAAATAGCACACTTGTATCAGAAAGTGAATGAGTTTGTGAGGGATGTCAGCAACAAAGAATTGGTCCCCTTGGACAATAAAAAGGTGGGCATAAATGTGAATATTACGCCTAGAGGTGGTGAATATCGATGGCACTATGATCGTAATGCGGTAACAGTACTGCTCTACCTCAATGAAGTACGTGGAGGAGAACTCGAACTCTACCCGTGCTATCGTATCTACTTGAAAAATCAAAGGCTCCTGTTCCTGCAACGATGGTTGGACCGTATAATTCAGATAGGGGCCATACGTCACTTCTTTGGGAAAAAGGTTGTAGTACAACCAACTCAGGGAAGGATGGTTATGATGCAGGGAACCAGATGTTTACATAGTGTTCGACCAGTTGAGGATGACAGAGAACGAATCAATTGCGTTTTCTCGTATGATACCCCGGATGCAAAATTTCTCGTCGAGAAAAACCTAGACAGATATCTATATACTCAAGAAGCACTAACATCAGATCCCAATTATGTAGCTTCCACAGACTCAAGCCAAGCATCCTAGGTAAAATATCTCTATCCTTGATATCCTAATTGTAGAGCTTTCTCATAAGCCTGTTGCGCCTCCTCAATACGCCCGAGATGCTGTAACGCGTCACCCCTTTTGTACATAAATGCTCCACTTTCGGGATCTGCATTAACAGCCTGATCGTAGGCAACCAGAGCTTCTTGATAACGCTGCCAGTTGCTGAGTACGTTGCCCTTGCCCTCATAAGATGAGGCAAGGCGCGGATTGAGTTGTGTAGCACGGTCATAGGTGGCATAGGCATCTTCGTAGCGCCTCAAGTGATAGAGTGAGTCGGCTTTAAAGTCATAGGCTTGGGCCAGGAGAGGATCAAGGCGAATGGCCTCGTCGAATGCAGGAAGAGACTCTTCAAGGCGTCCCAGGCGAAAGAGTGCTCGAGCTTTGCCATTGTGAGCGGAGGCGTTTTCGGGATCGAGACGAATAGCTTGCTCTGAAGCGGCAAGAGCCTCATCAAAGCGTTGCAATTGGCGTAGTGTCCAGGCTTTGCCGTCGTATGCAGGGCTAGAGGTAGGGTCCAAGAGAATAACGTGCGCATAGACCGCGAGCGCTTCTTCGTAGCGCTTGAGCCAATAAAGAGCATTTGCCTTGCCGAAGTAAACGTCCGCATAGTTAGGGTCAAGTTGAATAGCACGTTCATAGCAAGGGAGGGCTTCCTCGTAGTTTCGTTGCTCGTACAAAATGTTCCCCTTATTATTGTGGGCAGGAGCGTAGTTGGGATCAAGGTGAATGGCACGCTCCACAGAGACGAGGGCCTCCTCGTAGCGCCCAAGTGAACAAAGCGCACTTGCTCGCCCTTCATAAGGATCGCAGTAGTTGGGGTCTTGCTGGATAGAGCGATCAAAGGCAGTCAATGCCTCCAGAAAGCGACCAAGGTTATACAGCCGGTTCCCCTCGTCCATCCATTCCTCTTTCGTCCTGCCCATTGCACTAGCAGTTTGATGAAATGCAGGGTACAAAAGACTACCGCTCGCAATAAACGTCTCTGCCGCTGAGACATCTGCTGGCAGAGCCAATAACGCAGCGATGAAGGACGCAACATCGGGATAACGGTCGGCGCGCTTCTTAGCCAGCGCTTTGAGCACTGCTTTGTCTATGTGCGCAGGAAGAGAAGGATTAATTTGGCGGAGTGGGAGCGGAGGCTCTTGCTGATGCTTGCGCCCAATAGCGAGAGCATGACGACCC
>JAFATZ010000324.1 GCA_019243675.1 Ktedonobacteraceae bacterium
GTGGCCTCTTGCCCTTTACTGCTTTCTACTCACATCCGGCCATGATGCCGCACATTCACCGTTACCAATGACCCTACACTCGATTTCACTCTTATTCAAGAAGCTTGGATAGGCAGTAAAGAGGTTGCCGATATCCGTCAGGTTGACGGAGTATGGCAGGTGACCTTCTTTTCTGAGAGTCTGTCCTGTAAACTTCCTTGGCAAGACTTGGTAGAGATCTCTCACGATGTTTCTCTATTCGGATGCAGGCACAGGCACGTCATGCTGGGAGGTGATCCGCTGGAGATTGGCTGGCGCGAAAAACTCGGGGATCGGAATCGTCCCGCTGATGGCTCCGAAGAAGTTGTTTGTCTCAACCTGGTTGCGCGCAAGAGCGGCAAACAGATGCTGCATTTCGCGTGAAGGTGGCTCAAACGTGGCCAGTTGATAGTTGAACTCGTAGCTGGGCAGGGCTTGGGCGTTGCGTTGCTGCTCATACGCTGCAAGAGCCTCCTCTAGCGGTTGGCGTCTGCTGAAGCCTGCATCAATCGCCTCAGCGAGCAGTTTGGCACTGAAAAACGCATCGGAAATGCCCTGACCTGTATAGGGATCTTTGTGATAGCCAGCATCGCCAACCAGTGCCCAGCCGGGGCCAGAGGGTTTGCGGAAGAAATTGGGGATATCTGTCACTCCCAGAAAGCGTTCTGTCTGCTTCGCGTTCCGCACACGCGCGGCCAGTTCTGGGACCAATCCCACTATGTGCAGAAAGTTGCCCGCGATATCAGCGCGAAAGGCTGCTAGTTCCTCTCTGGGAAATTGGAGTCCAATGCATGTGTTCACATCGTTGGTCGGGAAGGCGACAATCACGCGCTTGTCGCGCACATAGATGGCCGTTTCCTCAACGGGAAGATTGCTATAGTAGGTAAAGTAGGCACAGGTCAGGGACGGCCTGACATCATACGTAGGAGCTTGAACTGCCCGGGCGACCAGAGAATAGAGTCCATCGGCTCCAATCACGATGTTTGCCCGCTCTGTGACCTGCACGCCATCGGGGCCATTGCCACGAATGCCGATCACGCGGTTCCCGTCCATCTGCATCTCCTGAACCAGGAAGCCCTCGCGCAGTTCAGCACCTGAAGCCACCGCAGCATCAGCAAGGATCGTATCGAGAACGCCATGTCGGGGAGCGATGAGCGTCGCGCCTTGAGGCATGCCAGCGAGCGCGAGCGATCCCAGATCGAAGACGAACCGGGAGATGGGTGGGCAGTTCGAAGCGAGGACGCGCTCGAATAGTCCCCACTCTTTGAGCAAGGCCACCCCTGAAGCCTGAATCATATGTCCTCTAGGGACCTCACTGGGGAAGGTTGCTTTCTCCAACAACAAGACCCGGTACCCCCGCTGCGCGAGCAGCATGGCCGTGGGGGAACCAGCACAGCGTGCCCCAATCACAATAGCGTCATAGACATCGGTTTGAGTTCTGTTCATTTCCACTTTTTTTTCTCCATGTATTCTCGACTGAGCGAAGGTGAAGAGACCTCATACGCGCTCTGCATCGATGATGTTGTACGGTGTGAGTACTGGAATGATCCTGGTGCGTTCAAAGCCTGCGGTGCCCAGGAGCTTGCCATACTCAGCCTCAGTACGTTCTTGAATGGGCCATTCGGGAATCTCTTCCTACTTACTCGCTGGCCGACGCACAACAGGAGTATGATCAGGTCATGGGACGCTTCCCCATTCAGTAAAAGTGAAGGGGTATTGGACACAAGCTCTGTCGTTTACCTCATCAGTTATTTTGCGGCTACGAAGCTTCTTCCTTAACGCAGGGCCTAGGATATTAGTCTACCCTCTCCCGGCTTCTTTTTCTCGCGAGACTTATCAGCGGGTGGTGCGAACGCGGCCTGGCCCGTAATTTCCTGCCCAACAATCAGCGCCTGGATCGCGTCGGGTCCATCATAGGTCACTATAGCTTCGATATCGGCATGATAACGAGCAATGCGGTTTTCAAAGAGGAGGCCATTGGCACCAAGCATATCTCGTGCATCCGCAATGACCTCGCGTGCCAGCCGGGCTGTAGACAACTTTGCCAGAGAGGCCCTTGCACTGGTGAGTTTTCCTGTATCCTGTAACTGACTGAGCCGCAATGACATCAGTTGCATGTTGGTTACTGATGCTAACATGGTTGCCAGCCTGGATTGCACCAGTTGGAAGGACGTGAGAGGCTTGCCAAATTGATAGCGCTGACTAGCATAGTCTAATGCCACTTCATAGGCGGCCAACGCAAGGCCTGTCGCCTCCCAGGAGATTATAACGCGAGTGCCTGTGAGTAAACGGATAGCGCTTTGAAAACTTCGCACGCCTGGCAGGCGATTCTCCAACGGGATCTTGACCCGGTTGAATGTGACATCTGTACACCACAACGTGCGTTTTGCCATTTTGCCAGCAATGATCCTAGCTTCAAATCCCGGGGTGTTTCTCTCTACCAGGAATGCGCCTGTCTTGCCATTATCATCTTGTGCCCAGACGACGAAGACGTCACCATAGGTAGCATTGATAATCCATCGCTTCTTCCCAATTAACATATACATATTTCCTACACGATGAGCACGGGTTTCTAAGGCAGAGGCTTCCGACGAACTCACGTTTGCTTCTGTCAGGACAAAGCCCCCAACCTTCTCCAGACGGGCCATAGCAGGTAACCAGTACTGCTTCTGCTCTTCAGAGCCAAACAACGCGATGGAGCGCATGGCTAAAAAGGTATGATTCACAAAGAAGGTACAGAGGCCAGAGTCCCCCCGTGACAACTCCTGAGTGACGAGTCCGGTGGCTACAGCGCTCATGGCCGGGCAGTCATATCCTTGAATGGTTCCGCCCGCAACTCCTAATGCTGCTAGCTTGGGGAGGAGTTCAAAAGGGAATTGCTCTTTTTCCCAATACTCATTGATGATCGGGAGGACTTCCCGGCTACAAAAGTCACGAACCAGATCACGAATTTTCAGCTCTTCCTCGGTCAGAAGATCATCAAGGGCCAGAAAATCTGTGCCAGAGGATGAAGGCCCCTTAGAAGTCGAAGATGGAGGAGACTGAAGATCTTCAAGGGGCTGAAATTTCTTGACAAGAGGATCATCTGCTCCCAGCAGCGTTGTGGGTGCCTCTTCCAGAACCATAGGAAATGGTATGACTTTCCCCTTCTCTTGCTCAGACCCGTTTTCCTGTCCAGATGTCTCGGGCGGGCCCTCAGCATCCTGTGAGCCCTGCTCCATTGCGTTCTCGGGCACAGAGAGTGCAGGAAATTGAAGAGCCAGGGTATGGCCACAATGTGCGCAAAAGCGAGCATTTCTCGGATAAACAGTCCGACAGAACGAACAATACATATGTTTCCTTCCCTATATGCAATAGGCTAGAGCGAATAACGAGGTCGGCCGGGCTTTGTTCAGATTCATCCCTTTACTTACGGGAGTCTCTGCTCTAACTCGGAAAGCAATACGACACTTTCCTGCTCATTGGGGTCGGTTCGTGCAATGAGCACTGTACAGACTTCGGTCTGACTGGGATTCCACGGAAGGTGTGGCATCCCAGAGGGAATATACACAAAATCGCCAGCCTGGACAAGCGCGTGATGTTGCAAGTGATCCCCGTACCAAAATTCTGTCGATCCGCTCAGGATGGAGAGAGCGGTCTCATGGTTTTCGTGCAGGTGCGCTCCTGCCTTCTGTCCAGGCGCAATGGTCAACAGATTCAGGCAGAGATGTTGGGAGCCGCGATCTCTTTTACGATACCTGCGAAGTAGGCCTTCCCGTAGCAGATGGGCAAAAAGCAACGGTTAGCATTGCCGTCGTTAGTATCAACGGTCGATGTGCCCTGTTTTTGGGCATGAATATGCGCAGGATCGGCATTTCATCCTGAAGACGCCGTGAAGAAGCAGTCGTATCAGTACCGAGCAGTGAAGCATGCACAACCGACTGGTGCCAGACTATCAGTCGCTTCACAAGCTAAACGCTGGAAATTGTCCCGCTGCTACGGGAACCCCAATGAGAAATTGGAGGATGAGTTTGCACATGAAAGGAGAGAGACCCCTTTGCAGAGTTCGGGGGGACTACAATGCCTACAAGCGATCACTCATTGGTGTGTTACGGGAGGGCCGCCTGTTCTTTTTGCGACAGCAGTGGCAAGGCCACAAAAAAGGTGGCCCCTTGCCCTTTACTGCTTTCTACCCACATCCGGCCATGATGCAGCGCGACAATTTCGCTTGAGATATATAAACCGATGCCCAGTCCTGGATAGGTTTTTTCCTCTGGGTCGGTGACTTGATAGAAGCGCTCAAAGATCTTCTCGTGATGCGTTTTGTCAATGCCGATGCCAAAATCTTGTACGCTCACGATGGCTCGCTCCTGGTCTCCATCTCGTAAGAGACGCACAATCACCTTGTCTGCACCTGGAGAATACTTGATGGCGTTGGTTAACAGGTTGACGAACACCTGCCCCAGACGCTCTTTATCGGCCAAGACCTGCGTGCCTGTTCACCCCTCGACGAGCAGGTGATGGGTTGAAGTCGCCGCCTGCACATTTTCCACCGTCTCCTCGATGAACGCATCCAGGTTACACGGCTCCATTCGCAGAGCCAGTTTGCCCGACTGCATGCGCGAGATATCCAGCAGATCGCTGATGAGGGTGGTGAGCTTATTGAGCTGGGCATCCATGCGCGCCAAGTAATGCAGCCCTTGCGTATCTCCCTGTTTTGCCAGACGGCGCTGCATCACGTTGGTAAAGCCTTTCAGACTGGTGACAGGCGTTTTGAGTTCATGGCTCGCCATACTGATGAACTCGTCTTTGCGGCGTTCAACCATCATCCGCTCCGTGATATCGTGGATGATGCTGATGACCATCGCCACTTGCCCGTTCTCATCCAGCACCGGACATGATTTGACGAGCAACCAGCGCTCGGGCTGCCCGGTTGCTGCCGTTGTAGAGCCAATTATGGCTTGGGCCTCCCGTTCTCCAGCAAACACGCGCTGGTGGGGGAGTTGGCAGTGAGGAAAGGGTTGTCCCTGTTCATCAATGAGTTTATACGTGCTGACGCCCCCAAGCGATGGCGTTGTCACCATCTCCTGTACCAGCGCAGAGTCGGTCGCCGCCTTATTGGCATACAAGAGCCGACCGTCCTGGACATACACGAGAATACCGTCAGCCACCCCTTGCAAGATGATATTTAGTTGATCGCGGGACTGTTGGGCCTCTCGATAGAGTCGCGCATTCTGGATGGCCAGCGCGGCTCTGCTTGCCAGCTCTTCCGCCATAGAGAGATCTGCCCGTGTATAGTGTCGGCCAGACTCAGCAGTAACAAAGGTAATAGCGCCGATAGCTTCGCCTTGTAGCAAAAGGGGAACAATCATGACGGAGCGAAAGCCGATGGTGCGCATCAAGGCCAACTCCTCTTCGTTGCGTGCGGATGCCACCAGTAATGCATCGTCGATGTGTGGATAAAACTCAGCTTTCCCAGTGCACAGGACATTCGGTAGCCCAGTTGGGGCATGCAGATCGGGCGGATTTTTCTGGTTGAGTTCTTTAGCCCATTGCACCTTCTCTGGATCGACATGCGCGACCGCCAGTTGTTGGATACCCTCTTCGGTTCGCATAGCAACTGAGCACCAATCGGCAATGTGAGGCACCGCTAAGTAGGTCACGTGTGTCAGAGTCGTCTGATAATCCAGCGAGGAGGCGAGCAGTTTTCCGGCCTCCGACAGGAAACGGAGATTGTACTCTATTCGCCTACGCTCAGCGAGATCTTCCTGCGCTTCCTGGTACAGTCGAGCGTTATCCAGGGTGAGCGCAATGCGGCGCGCTAGTTCTTGTGCGAAGAAGAGATCCTCTTGCGTATAGTGGCGATGGGATTGAGTGGAGGAAAACGTGAGCGCACCGATCACCCGATTGCGTGCGATGAGCGGCGTTCCCATATAGGATGTGAGACCAAGCGCACGGATGATGTGCAGCAGTTTGGGGTGACCTGCAACCGACTGCAGGACGTCACCACTCACATCTGAGATGAGTTCAGGCTGACCACTCTCAAGGAGTTTGCGCAAACCATGTGTGCTGACCAGATCTTTGTACTCATCATACAGCGCCTGTACTAATGCCACTTGTTCAAGGTCGACATGATCGGCCGTAATCTCTTTGATCTCACCGCGCTCATCAAGCAAGGCGATGCGGCAATAATCCGCAAAGGCAGGCACGATCATGCGGGTAATTTCCTGCAAGGTGAACTGGTGATCGAGCGAAGAAACCAGGGCCGCGCTTGCCTCATTGAGCAAACGTTGGCGTTCCTTTTCCTTCTGGAGGGCAACTTCAACCTGTTTGCGTGCAGTCACATCGCGGAAATTGCCGATAATAGCGCGAATTAGGGGATCATGCAAGTAATTGGAGCCAGTGGCCTCTAGCCATACCCAGGAGCCGTTTTTGTGCCGTGCGCGATACTCCACCCTGACTTGAGCACCCGGAGCCTGAAGTACCTCTGCCAGCTTTGCCACGATACCGTCGATATCGTCAGGATGAAGATAGGCGAAAACCGTCTGGCCGATAAACTCATCAGGTGTGTAGCCCAGGACAGCTTGCAGTGACTCACTGGCATCCGTAATCATTCCTTCTGCCGTGATCAGGGCAATCGCATCAGTGCTATACTGGATGAGGGTGCGAAAACGTTCTTCACCCTGCTGAAGAGCCATGTGTTGTGCTTTCTCTTGGATATCTCTCTCGGCCTGTGTTGACATAGGCTTCACCTCATATGCTCATTGAGTGAGTACCATTATCAGAACTATAACATCTTTGCTCACTTTCCACAACATGAGCCATACCCCATTACCACGTTGCTCAATGAAAAATCTATTGATGAGTTTAGACGCCCAAGGCAGAGAGAGCCTCTGCAGAGTTTGGGAGAGACTACGTATCCCTACTTATGCAAATGATGGATCTTCAAAGCGATCTGTAAAGAGAGGCGTAATTCTGGGTCTTCGAGAGAGCGACCGAGGATTTCCTCGACACGCCCTAGACGGTAAAGCAGCGAATTGCGGTGCAGATGCATCGTGCGTGCGGTCTCACTCAGGTTGCCATTGCAG
>JAFATZ010000022.1 GCA_019243675.1 Ktedonobacteraceae bacterium
GTATAATAGGTGAGAGAATTAGCACCTATCTTTCCATCTAACAGGTATCTCACCCACGGTTAACGCTACCAGTCTTATGCAACGAGAAAACGTTTTCCGCTGTGACGCTGGCAGCCGAAAGGAGTTTTCCAATGCAATACAGCGCACGCAATCAGTTGAAAGGCAAAGTGGCATCAATCAAACTCGCTGGAGTAATGGCCGAAGTCGGCATTGAATTGCCCGGTGGACAGCAGATTGTCTCCGCCATTACCCGCGAATCTGTCGAGTCGCTGGGACTTAAAGAGGGTGACGACGTGGTGGCCATGATTAAGTCAACAGAAGTGATCGTAGGCAAAGAGTAAATGAAAGGTGGGGGTGTACCGTATTTCGGTACACCCCCACCTTTTATTTGAATTATGGATACTCTGCTAAGAATTTGTCGATCTGTTCGAGTTCGCTGTCGCTGAGATGAAGCTCGGCAGCGGGGAGTATCTCTTGCACTTGGCTGGAATGACGAGCGCCGACGATGGCTCCTGTGACGGCTGGATGGCGTAGCGCCCAGGCAACGGCCACAACGCCAGCGTTGACGTTGTGCGGGAAACCAATCTCGCCCAATAGTTTAGCAAGCTCCAGGTTGCGCGAAAGCTGTGGCTCCTGGAATTGCAAGCCATGCTTGCGCCAATCATCATCAGGCAAATTGGCAACGCGTTCCTTGGTCATCATGCCAGTGAGCAAACCCGACATCATAGGCGAGTAAACAATCACGCCGATGTTGTTCTGCTCACAAAAGTCCAAGATGTCGTCTTCTATATCGCGGCGAATGATCGAGTATGGCGGCTGCAGCGAGTCGATGGGAGCAATTTTCTGAATGCGGCGCATCTGCTCCACGTTAAAGTTTGAGACGCCAATGGCACGTACCTTACCCTCGTCCTTCAAGCGTGCCATTTCGCCCCAGCCCTCCTCAATATCGGGTTCGGGGTTGGGCCAGTGCATCTGGTATAGGTCGATCACGTCAACATCTAAACGCCTCAGGCTTGCCTCTGCCTCGCGACGAATTGATGTGGCCTTCAGGTTACTAGTCTGCTCGCGCCTGTCGTCCCACACAAGCGAGCATTTGGTGAAGATATAGGGCTTCTCGCGTCCCTTAATCGCCTTACCCACAACCTCCTCTGAATGGCCCAGACCGTAGACGGCGGCAGTATCGATCCAGTTGATGCCCATATTCAGAGCGTGCTTAATGGTAGCTATCGACTCCTGATCGTCCTGTGCTCCCCAAGCGAAGTTCCACCCACTTCCACCGATAGCCCATGCTCCCAGGCCAATAGGAGTAATGTCCATATCTGTATTGCCGAGTTGTCGCGTTTTCATCCGTGTATGCGTCCTTTCTCCAGTCATTGCCAAAATGATGGTGTCCTTATGTAACACGAATGACAGTGGGCTCAGGTTGCACCCCCCAGGGCGACCCTTGCGGTCGCCCCTACTTATACACGCGTATCACTGAAGCTTCGCTCATGTATAGTAAGGGCGCGGCTTGCCCTCGCCCTGGTGGAGTGCAGGTATCTTAACCGCCAAGGGCTTCTAGCAGCATATCACCCTCTTCTGGCGAGATTCGTCCCTCGGCAATCATGCGTAGGATGGCTTCGCGCTCTTGCTCTGGATTGAGCTTAGGCGTCTGCTGCTCATCTTGCGCTGCTTGCTCTTCGCTGTGCTCAGCGGCTGGATCAGCCTGTGTATCAGTCGGTGCCATAGGCTTGCTCGGCATAGGTGGCGCTGACGGTGGAGGCGGAACTGGTGGCATCTCGACGTGTAGATTGCTCAGGGCTTGCTCTACAGCTTCGAGGGCACCGCCAACTCCCTCGGCGGCGGCACGGCGTGCCTGCTCGACGATACGGTTGACGCGCTCCTGGTCAAAGCGCCATTCGCGATCATTGATGCGTACATTGATGCGCCCCGCACGATCTGCCCGCCTCCGTGCATGTTCGCCCCTATGCCTGCGTCCTCCATCTCTCCACCTATATGAGCCTCCTCTGCCCCAGTCAACGTTCCAGTCGAAGTCGTTGAAGGCGGAAGACATTTCTCGCGCTATATCACTCCCCAATCTTCCCATATCGCGCCCGAAATCGTTCAAAAAGCCCCAGGAGTTACTACTACTGCTGCTGCGTGGGCTTTGATTGCCGCGTATTTCGAGATCGCCGCCAGCGCGTACTTCAAGCTTAGCAGCACCATCACCGTAGACTAAGTTGACGATGTTGCCGTGAGCGTTGGAGGCGACGGAGCTACCACGTATGCTACCACCAACCGTTGCACGAATGCTCAGGTTTGCGTTCTCTGGCAATACAATGCACATGTTGCCACCCACCAGCAACCGCGTAGCACTGTCAGGTGGAAAGTCGGCCTGCAGGAGCAGGTCGGCACCAATATGACTAACCTCAATAGAGCCGCGCACACCTTTAAATTGAGCATCGGAGCCGATGCTGCCTGCGCGCAGGTTACCGCCTACACCAACAAGATCAACACTGCTACCAATATGGCCAAGCACAACGTCGCCCTGTACATCGCGCAACTTACAATCACTGCCTATGTTGCCCAGTTGCACCTGTGCTGCACCCGTGGTAGCGAAGTTACCTCCTACATTGCCACACTTGATCTCGGCATTCGCATTGCCCTGGATGTGGCAATCAGCGCCCACATTCTTTACCTGTACGCGCACCCCATCGTTTACAGTGAGGTCACCACCTACGTTGTGCAGTAACACCTCGGCGTTTCCTCCACCCTGCACTTGGCAATCGCCGCCTACGTTGCTACAGTGTAGTGTGGCTAGGCCATCCTGTACCCGTAAATCAGCGCCTACGTTCCCTATTTTCGCCTCCGCTACGCTAGTAAGTGTCAGGTCGCCATACACATTTTCAACATCTAG
>JAFATZ010000033.1 GCA_019243675.1 Ktedonobacteraceae bacterium
CTCCATAGTCCAAGCGACCATGCAGGTATTGATAGCAAGCAATTCAATAGTGCCGGAACCGACGATAGCACCAGCTTCTTCAAGAGCATCAAAGTCAAAGGGCGTGTCAAGCAACGAAACGGGCAGAGCACCACCTTCAGCTCCACCTACTACAAGAGCACGAATATCTTCCTCGTTTCGCTTCACACCTGCTTGTACTAAAATGGTACGTAGTGGAGTACCAAAGGGCACTTCAACCAGACGTGGTTCATTGTTGGGTGCATAATCATAAACGGTCAACAATTTTGTACCGGAGGTCGTCATGGTACCCACACTACTAAAAGCTGCCACTCCATCGCGCATAATGATGGGAACATTGGCCAACGTTTCTATAGAATTGATGACTGTCGGCTTCTCCCACAGTCCTGATCGCGCTGGATAAGGGGGACGCTGTTCGGGCATACCACGTCGCCCTTTGATCAGGGCCATCATCACGGTTTCCTCGCCACCCATAAAGCCAATGTCTACACCGAGCACAGTGATAGTGCAACTGAAATCTGTGCCCAGGATATCTCTGCCTACGAGATTGGCTTTGGTTGCCTCGCGCAATGCTTCTTGCACAGCGGCAATACCATCATCAAAGAAACTGCGCGTGAACAGGTACGCTTCCGATGCTCCTACCGCATACGCTGCGAGCACTATTCCTTCTATGATCTGGTGAGGATTACGCTCAAGCAAGGTGCGTACAGCGATTGAGCGACTATCTGCATCATAGGCATTGCAGATGACATACTTTTGATCACTCTCAATCTGGCGCACGATACGCCATTTCTCACCTGTGAGTCGACCAGCGCCGCCCCGTCCACGTAATCTGGCGTCAATAACCTGCTGTACAAGCTGCCCAGGTGTCTGCTGGCGGATAGCTTTTTCTAGTGCCACGTACCCACCAGCACTGCGATAAGTATCGAGTGAACGGAGAGCCACGTCACTCGGAAGGATACGATAGGGACTTTCAAGATTAGGCATTGGGCTGCCTCACATGAGCAATATTGCCCCACACGCCGCGCTTATCTGGTGCCAATCCACGCTCTGGCTGGTCATCGCGTGTGATCCCTTTTACCGCGGGTGCAGGCTTGAACTTCGGACTCATGGTAGCGATACCAAAAATGTCACTGAGGTCTACCCCGCGTGCCTGCACGACACGTTTCGCAGCTTGCAAAGGCAAGTATCCGTAGATATCCATGATAGTGTCCAGCAGTGCAGGCAATGCACCTGCCTCTTGCGACCACGTCTCTAGCAGCGTGTCGACCTTACTCAGATCTATTTCTGGCTCTAGAGAGTCTTTCACAGGCATAGCCACACATGGAGTAATGGGTTTATTGAAGTAGTTGGTAGCATACTCTGAGATGCGTGTCTTGTAGAAGCCAGCCTTCGATGCACCGGTGGCGGGGAGCAGTTTACGTGACGTAAACTTTTCGGCACCTTCACGGATGTAGGAGTGGAACCAGGGACGCTCTTTCCACTCATCCATCGGCTCATATTCAATGGTGATAGCACGGGGCGGACAAGCCTTTTCACACAGTAAGCAAGATTCGCATTTGAGATTGTACTCGGTATGAAGTCCTTCTTCCGCAATGAGTTGGATCAAGCCACGGCTACGAGGGGGTAGTTTTGGCTTTTCGTAGGGATAGAGCCTCGTCACCTTCGGACGAAAAAGGTGGCTGAATGTCAGGCCCATCCCTTCAAGGATACCACGCATATATTACACCTCGATAAATTAGCCAGCATCTATTGCCAGTTTATATGTTTTACAGCATTGAGAGCTTCTAGTAGATAGAAGGGGAATATTTGTCTTGCTCCCTCGTGTATTATAACATGCTGAGGCAACAGGTGAAAGCTAAACTGGCTTCTTAATTTGTTTGACAGCTATGTAAGCAGGATATATAATTCTGTCAGCTAGAGTACGGGCTATGGGCAAAGTTGAAGTGTACCTCTAGTGACGAAAGAAAAGATGCTATGAGTCCGAAACTACCGCGTATCACTAGCAGCCAAGTAATCCGAGCACTTCGGCGTGTGGGCTGGTCCCCATACTCTCAGCATGGTTCGCATATTTACTTGAAACACCCAGACTACCCAGGCATGCGTGTCACTGTAGTTTCTCATGCTGGAGAAATTATCAAGCCCAAGACACTGCAATCGATTCTGAGACAAGCAGGATTGAGCATTGCTGAGTTCAAAGAATTGCTTTGAAGGAGAACTTACCATGCAGAACTATACTATCATTCTTGAGCCTGACCACGACGAAGGCGGATACACAGTCACGGTTCCTGCTCTACCCGGCTGTATTACCCAAGGAGAGAGCACCGAGCAGTGTATTGAGCGTGCTCGTGAGGCAATTCTCGGCTACATTGAGAGCTTGCAACTAGCGGGAGAACCTGTCCCCGAAGAGACAGAGAGTCCACAGATGATTGTAATTAACATTGCTGCATAAAAACTATATAGTAGAAAGCATTTTTATGGGATCATACACTATTGCTGTTTTACCAGGAGATGGCATCGGTCCAGAGGTGACGGAACAGGCATTGCGCGTGCTTCATGCTGTAGCTGATCGCTGGGGACATACCTTTTTCTTTCAACAAGCGCTGGTAGGTGCTGCTGCCATTGAAGCAGAGGGAGAGCCTATTTCTGACGCGACGATGAATCTTTGCAGACGTAGCGACGCAATCCTGTTTGGTGCGGTTGGAGGTTCGCCTCGCCGTGAGGGCTCAAATGCGACGATTCGTCCTGAGCAGGCGCTCTTGCGTTTACGCAAGGAGTTCGAGCTTTTTGCCAATTTACGCCCTGTACGACCATTTCAGGCATTACTCAATACCTCTGCTATTAAAGCCGAAGTACTACAAGGAACTGATCTGCTCGTGGTACGTGAGCTGACGGGGGGTCTCTATTTCGGCAAGCCTAGTGAGATTCGCGAGACGGCGAAGGGATATGAAGCTGTAGATACGCTTATTTACACCGAAGCGGAGATTGAGCGTATCATGAGCACCGCATTTGATCTGGCACGTGGGCGGCGCAAGCTGGTAACCTCGGTGGATAAAGCAAATGTGCTCAGTTCATCACAGTTGTGGCGTCGTGTAGCAGATCAGGTTGCTACAGAGTATCCTGATGTGACTTTTGAACATCTGCTGGTTGATGCGTGTGCAATGCATCTTATCAGGCGTCCTGCCAGTTTTGATGTCATCGTCACCGAAAACCTGTTTGGGGATATCCTCACCGATGAGGCGTCTATGCTAGCAGGCTCTATGGGTATGCTTCCCTCGGCCAGTCTTGGCGCACGTAGAACTGCACATGGCATGTTTGGCCTCTATGAACCTATTCATGGCTCTGCGCCAGATATTGCCGGGCAGCAGAAAGCAAATCCTGTAGCCGCCATTTTGTCCGCCGCTTTACTGCTACGCTACTCGCTCAACCTGAAGAAAGAGGCGCAGGCCGTTGAGTCCGCAGTGGAGCACACTATCAATGCGGGCTATCGTACAGAAGACGTACGAGAAGAAGGGAAAAATCTTGTAGGCACGAATGAAATGGGCAGTCAAATCGTGCAGGCGCTGTTAGTGGTAGAAGCATGATTCATCACACGCGCTACCCATTGTTCAACCCATCATCGGCTTGGGACAAGGGCCGAGGGCATGAAGTTTCTTTTGGGCCTTTATAAGCTGCTGTGCTGTATGCTCTAGCACAGTAGCATCACCATCCTGCTCCGCTTTTGCTTGTGTGAAAGCAGCCTCCAATAGTGCAATTTCGCCGAGAATACGTTGGCGTTGCACATACCACTGTGTCACTGGACGTTCAACACCCATTGCCCCTTTTGAAACCCTCCTTGCTTGCGCTAACGAGTAACCGTACCATATACAAACGAGTTAATGGTGTTAATGAGTTCCTCGTCCTGGTATGGTTTGATCATATAAGCATTTGCTCCGAGCTGCATAGCACGCTGTTGATGCTTCGAGGCAGCTCTGGATGTAAGCACGATGAGCGGAAGCGTTCGATACTGCTCCTGCGCACGCAGTGTTGCGATCAGTTCATAGCCATCCATACGAGGCATTTCAATATCAAGCAAGATAGCGGCTGGAGTGCCACGCGCAATTATTTCCAGAGCTTCTACTCCGTCACGTGCCATCTGAGTCTCCCAGCCACGTTGCTTGAGCATAGTGTTGACGACGCGACGCACACTAGGACTATCATCCACCACCAGAATCCATTTTCCACGTTCAGGCGTAGTCGTTGCTGGCTGTGGCACTGCTGTTTGTCTCTGAGCATGGATATTCTGTCGTACAGGAACCTGGGTACCATGCTCGGGACGCACAACTGTACCCGTACCGCTCGCCACGTTTGAGGTCAGTCGAGGACGGGTTGTGAGCAACTCCGACAATTCAAGAATCAGTACAACACGACCATTACCAAGGACCGTTCCACCAGCAATACCATACACATGACGCAGATGCGGCCCCAGATTCTTCACAACCACATCTGACTTGCTCTTGATCTCGTCGACAATCAGAGCTATACGACGACCACCAGCGTTAACCAGCAGTACAGGCGCTTTATCGTTAATGAGTCCTGTTGGGAGTGACAAATATTGAGCTAGGATAATAAGGGCATAGAGATCATCGCGCACAAGAATAGCAGGTTGACCTGAGAGCGTCGAGCGCTTGAAATTATCAAGACGACCAACAGATTCTACTATAGCGGTAGGAATAGCATACTGTTGTCCTCCAACCACCACCATCATGACGCTTTGAATAGCCAGACTGGTTGGAAATTTCATAGTAAATGCAGTGCCTTGGCCCGGTGTTGAGTCAACCACTAACGTGCCTCTGAGTCGAGCCACGCTATCTCGCACGACATCTAAACCTACGCCGCGACCACTCTCCTCACTCACAGACTCAGCAGTTGAGAAACCAGGACGGAAGATAAGTTCAATCAAGTCGCTCTCGCTGAGCATCTGATTTGGCCGGATAAGTCCACGAGCAAGTGCTGCGCTGCGCACGTGCTCCGGGTCAATACCTGTTCCATCGTCACGCACTGTAATAACAACCATATTTCCTTCGTAACAAGCCGATAGGGTAATTTTTCCAGCGGCTGGTTTTCCCTTTTGGATGCGCGTGTCAGGATCCTCGATGGCATGATTAACAGCGTTGCGCATCAGGTGCAATAATGGTCCTGCAACTTCCTCGTAGACCGTGCGATCAACTTCTGTCGTCTCACCCTCTAGTAAGAATTCAAATTCCTTGTGCTGTTTGAGTGCAACAGCGCGAGCTGCACGATAGAGGCGTGGGGTCATTGCGGCTAGAGGCACGAGGCGTACTTTCAGTAAGCGGTCTTGGAAGGCCGTACCCAGGCGACTCTCACGAGCAAAGACACCTTCACACTCACGAATGACACTATCCATCTCGCTACTCAGCGTTGTCATGTCCGAGATACCTTCGCTTAAGCCGCGAGCAAGCTGATGAAATTCGGTGTAGCGATCCAGCTCCAATTCATCGAACTCGGCGAGGTACTCCGGCTCAGCACTATTTTTTCCATTGCGGCTGTTAATAACCTGCTTGCTCTCTCCCGGCATCACCTGCACCGAACGTCCACTCGGCAAGGTTGCTGCTTCAAAGCGGCTTTCCAGTTTCTGACCAACGTCATACAGGCGGTTGCTACTCAAAGCGACATCTGCAACCAGACGAGCGAGACGATTCATCCGCTCCTCTAGGACACTGCGGTTGACCAGCATCTCTCCAAACAAATTCACTAGTTCATCAAGTTTCTGAAGCCGTACACGTACACTTAGATCACTTTGAGGATGGGACTCAGTCGAGTGTCCACCTCCGAGAACATCAGCAACAAGAGATGGTTGTGCCATTGAGTCTTCAATAACATCAATATCCTCATCCAAAGGGTGTAGAGGTATAGTTTGCTCACCAAGCAACTCGACATAGCGAATACGAAGATCCTCTGTTCTTGCCTCAGGGGAGTCTTGACCTATTCCCTTTCCGGTAATGAGCACGTCGAGTGTTTCTGCAGTATCAAGCATAATACTCAGTACAGCCGACGAAATAGGAGTTGAACCCTCCATAACGCTATCGAGCAGATCTTCGGAGACATGACAAAGGTCGGCTATAGTGCGAAAGCCCATCATCCCTGCTGCCCCTTTGAGTGTATGTATTGCACGACGAACGCCTTGGATAAGATCACGATCAGCAGGAGCCTTTTCAAGGGCAGCAATGTGCATACTAATCGTCTGAAGATGTTCTTCAGCTTCCAAACGGAAAATTTCGGCAGCTTCTTCACCAAAATCGACCAAGGGAGACGGAACTGTAGCAGACGAGACTTCCGGCGGCATAGTCGGTGTTGACACAGTCGTAGGAGCCGGAGTGATGGCTTTCCCAGGCTGACGAGGAGTTTCACGCTGGGTCAATTCGGCGGCAGTATGCTCTACAAAGTTTGTGGGGGGCAGAGCACTTTGAGGTAGAGGATACATTGTCTGCAGAGCGGCTGTAACGCTACCGCTATTAGTAATCTGGTTCAAGAACTCTTGACGAACCCGGATTTCGCTCTCACTACGCAGTCGATCCTCCAACTCTTGATGTGATTCACTCACATCGGAGAAGTGATCTTGCATATGTTGCTTCGCTTCAAATTCCTGGCGAACCTCACTGCGTATTTGCTGCTCCAACTCTGCTCGAGCTGCTGTAGAGATAGGACGAGCTTCGTACTCATGACGCAGTTCCTCGCGTACCTTTGCCTCTAGTTCCGCACGCAGCGAGCTAATGTCACCGTGCCGTTCAAACGTCACACGCTCACGCACTGCATCCTCTTGCATCTGCCAAGCAGTCCAACCCTGTTCTTGACCGGGTAACTGAGCAGAGTCAGTTTGCAGTTGTTTAAAGGACTCACCACAAGCAGCTACCGACAGATGTAATTGCTGCAAGACCTCGTGGAGATGCTCGTCACTGATTTCAACACCGCTGATAATCTGGTTAAGGAGATCAAGTACCTCCTTAAGTTTACTGTTCGCCACCCACATAACGGAGAGCGGAAGATATTGTCGCACTTGCTCAGGACTGCCACGAAGGTTCAATCCCATTGCTTGTCCAGCCCAACCTTCCAAGCGGTCAAGTGCATCTTTGGAACCATCGAGGAAACCTCTGAATTCACTATGCTGCACTTCAATGACCGACATAGCCGAGCGTAGTTGTGTCAGAGCTGTCTTCAGTAAGGAAACTTGCCCGTCCAGCGCTTGAGCATCGTGCTGTATATCCATCAATACCCGTGGAAGAGAAACGGTTGTCGTCTCTTGTGTACTGCCCGGATACACGACCGGGGGGATAGGATCATACTGTTGACTCTCTATAGGAGCTTATGGAGTCTCTGGTGGGGACAGAGGAGACTGTGCATGCATATGCATTGTCGAAGCTGCTAGTATGTCTAAAGCGCTTGCAGAAGGCTGTACATACTCAGAAATGCTCTCTTCTAATGCTGAATCCAATAGAGGAGGGTAGACAGTATCGGGCGTGAACTGAGTAGAGAGAGAGGGAGAAACCATCTCCTCTGGCCAAGCAACATCCTCTAGAGAGGAGGTAGTTGGTGTCCGGAAAGAGGCTAAAACCTCATCAAATAAGGGCATGCCCGCTTGCATGGGAGGCAAAGGTGGTGACACATCAATATCTTGTGACAATGGTTCTACATACTCATTGCTTTCAGTGTCGCTGCTCTCGGGTTTGGTAGCAGCTTCAACCTGTGCGCGGTAGTGTGCATAGTCCTCATCGTCTTGGGCAATGATGCTATTTTGGTCGACGCCACCTCGTATACCCTTCACGAGAGTGTGTGTACGACCCAGAGAGCGCTGCAAGAGGGCGACAGTGGACTCATTGAGCACTATCGCGCCTTCCAGAGCATCGGCAAGAATATCTTCCATCCCGTGGGCGACATGAGCCAAACCAGGGAAGTCCATCATTGAAGCAGAACCACCAATAGTGTGAGTGCGCCGATGAGTTTCTTCCAGGGCCTCCATGTCGTCAGGTGACTGTGCTAGACGCTCAAGGTTTGCCTCGATTTCCGGCAAATAGCTCTCCACCTCTTCGATAAACGAATCGAGAACTGATAGTTTATCAAATGTATTCGACATGTTGCGCACACCCACTCATTCTAAGGTAATAACGAGTTGTACACGCGCAAACAAAATACACACGACACAACTCGCAGTACAGCTTACTATTCACACAGACAATGAACTTCGTTCTCATCTAAGCCATTGCTTTAATGATACTATTACGTCTAGAGCTAGCAGTCTGCAAGGGAAATTTGCTACTCATCAGGTTGCCCATTATTCTGGAATGGGAACGGATCCTGATCGAAAGGAGACTGCTGCTGAATATTCCGACGTCGATGAGATGCCACCGACTGCCCAGATTGTAGAGGAGGTGGCAATTGATTCGAAGCCTGATACGTTGGTTGACTCTGAGATTCAAAACCTGTTATTGGTCCGAATGGCTGCTGCTCCTGATGTTCAAAGTTACTCATCAAGTTGCTCATCTCTACAAAATCTTGTTGCTGCGCACGTGATCGAGCTCCCAAAAGAGGCTGATTATACTGTTGTTGATTTAAAAGACCGTCTTGGCTAGGAAAAGGCTGATGAGCTATAGCACCAGATGGGTTACCTAAGGGCTGCTGCTCGCCGAAGTTGAGATGAGCCTGTTGAAACTGATTACCAGGAGGAGCACTCAAGTTGAATTGACCTCTCAAATCCTGCTGCTTAAAGATAAACTGTCCAGTTCGCGAGGTTAAAGAAACCATAGAACCGGAATTGCCTGGCTCAGGTAGAGAAGAGAAAACGTTAGGACCGTTTTGACTCCAATCACCCTCTATGCCTGATGTCATCGTGGGTGCCAACAATTGCTCATTAGTATTGCCAGCCAATTCTGTAACAGACGTCGTAGCAGACAGTGCCGCCATCATCTCGTGCTCACTTTCGGGCAGACGGAAAGTAGAGACCGAGGCACGTAATTGCTCGGCCAGTTCAGCGAGATAGCTAACGCTTACAGTAGCTTCTTGCGCACCTGCATTGGTTTGCTGGGTAATTTCGGATATTTGGCTCATTGCCACAGCCACACTTTCCGATACTGAAGTCTGCTCATTTGCCGATCGTGCAATACCTTCGATCATCTGAGCCTGGCGTTCTACAGCGCTGTAAATAGAGTTCAACGAGCGACCGGCTTCATCGGCTAGTTGCGACCCCTTGACCACTTCCTGAGTACTATCTTCCATGGCTACTACGGCCTCAT
Organism: Ktedonobacteraceae bacterium; assembly: GCA_019243675.1. Taxonomy (GTDB): domain Bacteria; phylum Chloroflexota; class Ktedonobacteria; order Ktedonobacterales; family Ktedonobacteraceae; genus JAFATZ01. The sequence continues at coordinate 9,306 of JAFATZ010000033.1, forward strand.
ACGTATCGCCTTGAATACTCTTCACGAGTGTAGCAATGCGCTTAGTTGACTCTGTAGAGCGTTCTGCCAGGAGGCGAATTTCATCGGCAACGACAGCAAAGCCACGTCCATGTTCACCAGCCATAGCAGACTGAATAGCAGCGTTCAAGGCCAGCAAGTTCGTTTGATCAGCGATATCCTCAATGATGCGCACAATCTCACCAATCTCGTTAGAGCGCTCGCCAAGGCGCTTGATTTTCTTTGCAGTCTCCTGAACGTTCTCACGAATGAGCATCATACCTTCAATCGTCTGACGCACAGATTGCTGACCACTGTTAGCATTGCGTAGAGCTTCTTGAGCAGTCTCAGCACTCAACTGAGCATTGTGGGCAACATTCTGAATAAAGACAGCTAGAGCTTCTACCTCCTCTGTCGTTTGTGAAATCTGTGTCGCTTGCGCTTCAGATGCTTGAGCAAGTTCACCTGAGCGGTCAAGGATGCGTCGAGTCGCATTGGTCACCTGTACCGCTGTTGCTTGAACGCGCCCTACGACTTTGGCTAGCTCTTCTATCATGTAGTTAAAGGAGTCAGCCAACACACCAAGTGTATCAGGTGTCACTTCCGCTTGGATGCGAAGGTCGCCGTCTCCGACAGCACTGACCTCTTGCAGTAACTTCTCGATCTGTGCTTGCAGCGCTGCAGCATCGCTGCTACTACTAGCAAGTGCTGTGTTAGCGGCTGGGCTACTCTGAGCATCAAGCAGCGTGTTAAGCGACATTGAGAGCATAGCAAACTCGTCATCGCCATTAACAGAGGCCCGTACGGTTTGATCGCCGCCGTTGTAGTCACGACAGACATCGACGAGTCCTAACAGCCGATCTTTGATGCGACGTTGCACAAAATAATTCACAATCAGGACACCAAGTAACACAATAATTGCGCAAGCGATAACTACCAGCAGGAACGTTGTTTTATCCAGTTGTGATGCTGTAAAACCAAGTAGGGCAATAAATATGACTGGAAGAGCGGTTGAAGTGACTAAGCCTAGTTGCATCAACGCATTTACGGTCATTCTGCCTGGACCACGTTCAGGATTCATGCGCCAGACCTCCTGTTCAATAGAAAATACATGCTCATCAAATTGAATGCGCAAGAGACTTATGACGCATTCAGTTAGACATCTATAGTAACTGCTAAAGAGCTTCTAGCCCCTGTAGCTCATAGCGCTGCACCTTGTCTGAGAAGAGCAGGCGTGCAGCATCTAGCAAAACCACTCCACGTGTACCTAGTAGGGCATATCCGGCAGCGTCAGGCAGTGCCCATTTTGGAACAGGAGCCTGAAGTATAGCGCCAGGGGTAATCGTGGAATTAGGAATGAAAAGCATCTCGCTCACGGCATCTACCACAAAGCATATCGTCATATCATTCTGCTGCAACGAGAGCAAGCGGCCACGTGAGCCATGTGCAAGTTGCTCCAGACCCAGAAACGTACGTAAGTCTACTACAGAGACAATGGACCCACGCAGATGGGTCACCCCTCTCACCCAGGGAGCAACGTTGGGGATAGCAGTCACATCGACGAGACGCTCTACCGCTTGAACCCACTCAGCCTTGACTGCAAGCTCACAATCACAAAGAGAGAACACAAGATACTGTTCTCCGTCACTAGCCTGAACGTCTTCTGGCGAGGCATCAGTATCTAATTGCTGAGCAAGTGCCAACTGAGCTTGCATCAGCAAAGAGCTTCTTGTTCGTCCAGCACTAGCTAAAGCGTCCTGTAGCATTTTTCGGTTATCCTTAGCCACAAACCTACTCCTCGTAGGACTATTGGTCTTGGGCGATGCACAAGTCCCTTCTTGCCCCCTGTCGGGAAAGAAAAAGGAGAGAAGCGAGGACAGATTGGGGCTACTGCCCCCCTTTGCCCCCGCTAGACAAGGTGCCGTACACTAGCAACTAATTCATCTTCATTGAAAGGCTTAGTCATATATAAGTCGGCACCTTGCTTGAGCCCCCACGACTTATCTAATGGAGTATTTTTACTCGACAATAGAATGATTGGAATATGCCTACTTGCCTCTAGCGCTTTTAGCTTTCGGCACAACTGAAACCCATTTTGCTTGGGAAGGACAACATCAAGAACAATGCATTGAGGACGCTCTTTGAACACCTTCTCGACTGCTTCATCACCATCCACAGCCGTCACAACCTCAAAGCCGCCATCACGCAGCAAAGCAACAATCATTGTTAATTCAGTCCAACTATCGTCCACAACGAGCACTTTTTGTCCAGTCATCTGGTTACACCTTTCTCAAGCAATCACGAGTTGAGCACCTGATGCATTGTGCCAGACAGAGATATCTCCATTGACCTTTTCGGTGTTTCCTATCCCCGGTAGCGAAGACGAGGGCGCGTATTCTCATATTGCACAGGAACGCGCTCCTGCCAGTTTGCAAGATGCTTCTTTACTGTCTGTATAAGTTCTGCAGAGTCAAATGGCTTTGTGAGGTATTCAGTTGACCCAGAAAGCTTGCCTCGCATCTTATCAAACAGACCATCCTTCCCACTGAGCATAATAATAGGTATTTGCCGAAACTGCAAGTTTTTGCGTATAATCTGGCAAATATGGTACCCATCCATTCGTGGAAGTTGGATATCAAGAAGGATAAGAGCAGGTGTTTCATCAGCAACCGAGGTAAGCGCGCTCAAACCATCTCCAGCAGTCACCACACGAATGTGCTCACGCTGCAGCGTCATTTGAATGATCTTACGCACAGTAGGACTATCGTCCACTACCAGTACAGTCGGTACCATCTAGATTGACCTCCTTTTCTCAGACGACCAAAAAGACCCTCCATCGGCTTGAGGGACAGCAGTGCGATTTTGTGCTAATCCCGTAGGTGATGGCTGTGTAGCATTGCGATCACGCGCCACTCGTGCTGCTCGCTGAGCACGGTACGTCTGGTACTGTTGTACTTCCTGATCAAATTCGAAGAGAAACAGTCGCCAGGCGGCAGTGAGTTGACGACCCGTGCTTGAACTTCCCACTTCATCATGTAGTAACTCTGCAAAGAGCATATGCACGAATGCATGCAGCCCCTGCACGGCCTCCCAATAAAACTCTTCTAACTGTTGACCTTTTACAACCTTATCGAGAGTAAGGATATCATTACAGTCAAGTTGACCGTGACTGAAATTTGTTGTCTCCAAAATAGGATATTGGTTTGATAGTGGTTGCAATGATGGAGCAAAACGACGCGCCAGATAGCGCATAATCTCTACAGAAGAAATATGGCCACGTCCACGAAAAATTCTCGCATGCTTGCCATGATGAACAAGAAGCTCATTGATACAATCGGCAAGTATAATGAGGAGTCCGTGAAGATATTGCACTGGACTCGAACCTCGCTTACGCCGAGCCAATGCATTCTGAGATCGGACAATACGATCTGCGAGGTCTTGTCGCAACACGTCTTCAAAGGCAGTATCAACGACCTCAATTAAATTCAGTTCTGCTAGACGAGTCATAATGTGTGCCACACGTGCCTCTGGCATCATAAGTGCCAGAGAGATAGCTTGCAACGGAAGCTCACCATTAGAGAGACAGAGGACCTCAATGCTTTCGGCATTCAGCCCCATGCTACGTACATCCTTGCTGACCTCTGGTTGCCAGCGTGCTACGGTCGTGCGTGTGAGATGCGTCACTTCTTCTTTGGCAATCTCCTCCCACTCATCGGCTTGACGTAATGCCTCTAGCAAGACAGAGTCAATATCCAAAGGACGCAATTTGCTATCCATCGGCAGCAGTTGCCGATGAAACTCGAAATGCCCATTGACCCAACGGAGCGCATGACTGATGCATTGTGTCACAGCAAATTCAAGGCGACGCTGCATTTCACTGGCTGTCATCCAGCCTCGTTCGACTAACATAGCAAGCGTCACTTGCATATCGCCCTGTGCAAGTTCACGGATCATCTCTGCTCGTGCAGGATCAAGTCTATTGATGAGGCAGAGCATGGCGAGCAGATCCGGTTGTGGAACACCCTCTTCATGAAGTCCAACAATTTGCCCCTTGCGTAGACCGACAGAGAGTGTTTCCGGGCCAGAGTAGACATATAGCTTGCCTGTCTTGCCACTTAATGCAAGCATTTTTAAGATGGATTGGAGACCTAATGTCTGTAAATCTCCATCCATAATGCGGTCTTGCTGCTCCATTGTTCTCACAGTTCCTTTATCAAATGTGCTTGTCAAGCAAGGTTGACTGAGACGGCTCATCCTTAAAAAAGGGGGTTCAGGTAGTAAAATAATGTTAAGAACTCTGAACTTCAACACGAACATGGAAAACATAGCCAACGCCAGGCTCGGTCAGAATGTAGCGAGGCCGTGATGGCTCTACCTCCACTTTACGTCTGAGTTGGCGTACGTACACTCGCAGATAATCAGCTTCTTCACCATATTCAGGCCCCCAAACAGCTCGTAGTAAAGAACGGTGCGTAAGTACCTTGCCAGCGTAGAGCATGAGCCGTCGTAACAACTCGAACTCGGTCGGCGTCAGGCGTACCTCGTGACCTGCGACCAGTACCTGCCGTCGTGCAACGTGCATGTAGAGATAACCATCCTCGCTTTGTAATACTTCTGGGTCAGTTATTTCTGCTGTTGCGTTTGCACGGCGCAGACAAGCCCGCACACGAGCCAACAGCTCTTCAGTGCTGAAGGGTTTAGTCAAGTAATCATCAGCACCTAAGTCCAGAGCTTGTACTTTTCGTTTTTCCTCGGTCAACGCTGAGAGTACTATGATTGGCGTCTGCATAAGTTGCCTCACCTGTACGCATACATCAATACCATCCAGCTTCCCGTTGGGAAGATGCAGATCGAGTAAGATCAGGTCAGGGTAATGAAGGCGCGCCATTTCCACGGCCTGCTCCCCATTCTCAGCAACGAGTACTTCGTAGCCCATTGCCGTCAGATTGCGACGCAGATTACGCTGAATGGGAGGCTCATCATCGACTACAAGAATATGCTTCCCTTTCGCTTTCATCACAACTTCTGCCTTTCAAAATGTGTTCAAACATGTTGAGTACAATGCAAACTCCACTTTTTCTACACAGTTGCTCGCGCAGAGACACCACTGTTTGCACGGATAGGCAACGTGAAGATAAAGCAAGAACCACTTGCCTTCCCCTCATCGTTTTGCACAGCTTCTACCCAAATACATCCCTGGTGGGCTTCTACAATGCCTTTACAGATCGCTAATCCAAGCCCACTTCCATATGAGCGAAAGCCATAATGAAAAGAGCGGAAGATGCGCTCACGTTCATGCTCTGGAACAGTGCGTCCATGATCAATCACACGCACACGGACACACGGTGATTCATGCTTCTCAAGCACATCAACAGCAATGACGATCTCAGCCCCTTCTGGGCTGTGTCGTATAGCATTATCTAGTAAGTTGTAGAAGACTCGTTCAAGTTGGGCGTGATCAGCGTATACAAGGGGCAAGTGAGGCTGCAGGTCCAAGTGCATAGGGTAGACCGCCAGCCGACGATCCAGCTTTGCCTGTGTTCCATGTATCACCTCTACAATATCACACCACTCTTTTTCTAACATCAGAGCACCCATCTCTATGCGCGACAGCTCTATCAACGCATTGACCATGACGGTAAGTTGGTCGGTCTCGCTATCAACATCTTCGAGCATCTCTCGACGAGCCTGTTCGCTCCATGCAAGGTCTGCTTGAAGTAAACCTGTCACAGCAGCCTTAATAGTCGTCAGAGGAGTACGCAGGTCATGTGACACAGATGAAAGTAATGCACTCTCCTGAGAGAGGCTACGCTGGCGTACCGCTTCAAGCAGCATACTTGTGTCAATTGCTAGAGTAGCTTGGCTCGCGAAGAGCGAGAAAATATCGACTTTTAACGGGGTAAAGCCACCCGGCTCTGCAGAACAGAGCAGAAGAACCCCGTAAACGGTTGTGTCTGTCATGAGAGGAAAGGTGTAGACAGAATGTATATTTAGTTCTCTTGCGTATACATGATTCAGTGGAAAACGTTCATCTGTGGTGAGATCGTAGCAAATAGAAGGTCGGTGATGCTGCAGTGTATAGCCAATGATACATTCTTCTCTCACATAAGCATTACATCTACATATTTTCGGGAATATCTCTCGGTCTAGTCCTGCTAGTGCTTCTACCTGTAAGAGTGCCGTCTGACGATCATACATCATAATTGCTGATGCAACGTTCAGTGATTTGGCAAGACCAACAACGATTTGATCAAGGATAGTAGGCAACTCCATTTTTGAGGTGAGAGCAAAGGAAACATCCTTGAGCGCCTGATGCTGGCGATCTTGTATTTGTGTTTTTCCCTCTAACTGCACACCCTCAATAGCAGCAGCAAGTACACGTGCCACTGCCCTCACCAGCCGTTGTAGTGCTTCATCCCTATAGGTGTTTGGGGCAATTGTTCCCAATTCAAGTGTTCCTAGCACGCGTTCTTCTATAATCAAAGGAACGATTAGTGTCGAGTGGAGTCGATGATCACTGCTAAGAGCATCACCACACAAAGCTGGTGGACCATCTAGCCCGTTCTCATACTCTCTCAGGATGGGCCTTGGAGTCTGCAGCATCTGTCCCAACATCGAGCTTTCTCTAGGGTGTTGGTGCTGTAGAGCTGTCCAACGCGTTGGTCCTTGATACTCTTCACGATGACAAACGGTGACACGTACACCCTCGCGGTCGTGCCGCAAGAGCACTATCCCAACTACGTCAAAGGGGATAGCTAGCTCCAACTCAGCAGCTAGACGTCTGTAATCGGGTTTCGTTCCACGCACGCTGGAAACAATACGAGCAACACGCTCGACTATAGCAAAATCTTCTTGTGTAGAAGGGCGTGTTCTCGTTTTCATCTTTCCTTTGCCGCTTTCATCCCCAAACTCACCCTCCCCTCGATTGAATGTAAGAGAAATAACACCTAACTGCATATTGCATTACATAGGTATGCCCTATGTAACACATACTTATGACATCGTAAATGCCGCACAAAGTATACCATATTCTTTGCTCCACACGTCAACTATCACACTAGCGGACCTGACCCATGAGCATACCCAGTCAATTCAACATACCCTTCACCCTGTATTATTCTACCTTGGCTCTGACCTGCAATGGTGACGGCTCCCTCCCAATAGCTATTGCCTGTGGACTGATACACTACCAGTTCCTGATCTTTCAGTTGCGGGACTAGTGTCAGCGATGCCTGCAACTGCTTGCTCTTGATATCCAGGAGCCAGCCAGATGGATAAGTTATCCCCGTCGTAGGACTCCGCCAGCGGTCAAGAACCTTAGTATGGAGTGCATTTGATGCAATAAGATGCTTGGTAGCTCTTGCATCAATGTAGGTGCCGTAAGTAGAAACGATATTTCCTGAAGCATCGCGAATAAAGTAAAGCATCATTTCGGTGTTGTCGTTCAGTTGTATGCTGTACCAATCCCAGCCACCACCACCGAGGAGTGAGAGAAAATTGCCCCACTGGTGGTCCATCCAGGTCTCCCCACTAACCACTAGGGGCTGACCATGATCGGTCATGATACCCGATAGTACCATGTATGGTCGTGAATAATAGTAGGAAACCCCTCCTAGCCCATAGGTAATTAGTCCATTTCCATTGTGCAGTATAGCAGGCTTACGTCCCAACAAGTTCACATCAATGCTGTAGTTCGTCAGCGATGCTTTTAAGTGGTCCTGCCCATTCACTCCGCGTATGGACCAATCGCTGACGCTTACATCAATGCCTTTGGTCGATGTACCATTAGGGATAATGGCGTTCGGTTCGGTGAGACGGCGCTGATCAAAGTGGAACGAACCACGCGTTATGTCACTTATGGCGAAGTGAGCTGCATAAATGGGAGGAAGATCACTACGGAGGCTTTGGAAGATGACTAGTTCAAAACCATACTGATGGAGCTTACCGCTCTTATCGGTTGCCTTCATATGCCCTGTGTAGTACCACCATTCGGTCAAATATGTGTGTGCCCCTTCATCCTGTGGAAACCTTATAGGGGGCAATTGTCGTATGTGTGGCGTTTGATTCACTTGTGGTAACTGTTGCGATGTGGATACAACACCTGGGAAGCTGCAAGAGGTCAGCAGCAGCACACTCATCACCAGTAAGACAACTCTCAGCAAATAGTGTATTTTATTACTCATTTTTTCTCTCCCATGCTTATGCACCGCGCTTTAACTTTCTCGCCTTCTCAACGTTCAGTACAGTTTCTTCTGCTCTGTACTCTGTCAATGCTGGTGGACGGCGTTGCACACCGACAAAAGGAAGCCACCAGTTCCAGTCACCAAGCAGGCGCATGGTAGCCGGGACAAGTAGACCACGCACCAACGTAGCATCCAGCACAACCGCTAGCGCCATACCTAGTCCAAGTGCCTTGACGAGAATAACATCAGCGGTTGCAAAACAGAGGCTGACCACAACGACGATGATTGCAGCGCTGGTAATAATGCCTCCGCTACGTTGTAGGCCCAGAGCTACAGCCCGTGTATTGTCACCTGTCTGCCAGAACGCTTCCTGCACGCGAGAGAGGAGGAAGACCTCGTAGTCCATAGACAGTCCGAAAAGCGAACAGAAGAGCAGAATGGGGCTGGTTGCCTCGACGAATCCTAGTGGAGTAAAGCCGAGCACTTGATGCAAGAAACCATCCTGGAAGATCACTACCAGTGCCCCATAGCTCGCTAGGATGGAGAGCGTGTTCATGATGATCGCCTTCAACGGCAACACGGCAGAGCGGAAGAGTAGCAAAAGTAGAACGTAGGTAGTGAGCGCCACAATGAGCACAGCCTTTGGAAAGTCGCTGTAAAGGGAATTAACATAGTCGATGTTGCCTGCCGTCCCTCCATCCACGAGCACGGTCATACCATTGCCAGCAGGGGTATTGCGAATTGTCTGTACAAGCGCCTGCGAACGTGTATCTAACATAGTGTACTTGCTGATGACCTGTATCATTATTGTGTCACCAGCAACCGAGCTTCTGAGGAATGCTGACAAATAAGGGTCGGCAATCAGTTGAGGATGTGTGTAGACCAGTTGGTATTGTTCTAGGGTGAAACGTGGGTCGGCACTTACAATGCTGTCAACGCGTGCTACGCGTGGGTCAGCTTCAATACGCTGCACATAGTAGTAGAGGTTGTGAATATTTTCGGCTGTGAGCACGTTACCCTTTGTCTGCACAGCCATTAGAATGGGCGTTGTTTCGCGACTATTAAAGCGTTCCGCCAACAGATCAAAGGCCCGCCTGGACGGCACATTCGAGGGCAGGATTGAGGCGTCGGGGGCTGAGAAGCGCACATTCAGGAATGGTAGCCCAAAACCGACGAGCAGCAAGAGCACTGGTAAGAATACACGCACGGGATAGCGCATAACAAACTGAGAGAGCCGATACCAGAAACCCTGATGGGTATCGCCTACAGCTTGACCGAGTGCTACATTATTTACAGTAGAGGTAGTGGAGCGCTTCCAGAATGCGCGCAGGCGTACAGGCAAAGCATTCACTCGCAACCCAATAATAGCTAGAGTGGCCGGAAGTAGTGTCATCGCTGCCAGCATAGCCAGTGATACAACCAACACGCCACCTATGCCTACAGAACGCAGCATATTGATGTGGAAGAAGGTTAGTCCGAACAGACCGATGGAAACTGTCAAGCCGGAAAAGGTAACAGCGCGACCAGCAGTGGCGACTGTCAAAATGACAGCATCCTCAATGCTGTGACCATGAGCCAGTTCTTCGCGAAAACGACTTACTATGAACAGGGAGTAGTCTACGCCCAAGCCCAGGCCGAAGAGCGTGGTGATATTCAAGACGAAAATAGAAAGCTGCGTGATATGCCCCAAGCCGAAGATAATTGCTAAAGCAATGACCACGGCAAAGCCGCCGACCACGGCAGGCAAGAGTGCCGCTACAACTGAGCGGAAGACCAGTAGCAGCGCAATAATGGCAAACGGAAAGGCTAATATCTCCGCACGGCGCAAGTCGTTTTCACTGACCGACTGAATATCTTCGTAGAAAACGGGGCCACCTCCGATGCTCGTCTTTAAATCGGGCACTGCCTGCAACCTATGTTGCAGTTCAGGTAAGAGCTTCGGCGCAGTATCGGGATCGGATTTGAGTAGCACATTCACATAGGCGGCGCGGCGATCTAGGGCTATCTGGCGCGGATTATCGCTAAAAGAGACGATCTGAGCCACTTCGGTCCATCCCTTGAGACGTGCTAGCGCTTGTTGTGACTCTCGTATGAAGCGTGGGTCATCGGCAGTATAGTTGTTACTGGTGAAAATAACCTGCACAACTGTCAGATTCAGATGTAATTTTTGTACGAGTACATCTATGGCTCGTTGCGACTCGGCATCGGGGCTACTGAAGCCCCCGGAGCGCAGTACTTGGCCGACCTGCGGAGCAAACCATACAGCAATAGCGGCGGCGACTATCCACAATCCTACAATCAACCAGCGAAAACGAGTGGCAATCTTGCCTAGATGATAGAACATAACCAAGTCTTTCTACAAATGTAGATATGAAGTATGACATGCTGAGAAATGTTTATCTCTCTACTCTATTGTAGAGTGCTCTACAAGAGCAGAAGAAGTGATAGTGCAGAGCAGAGTTTTTCTCTCTCATCTCACGCCTCAGAGCATTTTTGAGACTCTCTCACGAACCGTTCAAACACGTCAGTACAGCGTTGCCAAACCTTGGAGGCGTGACGGGTCTGATACACTGTCTT